>NZ_JBDJAW010000028.1 GCF_039649665.1 Microbispora sp. ZYX-F-249
ACCCCTTTTTTGTTTGTGGAGTCATGTCGTCTCTCCAACGTCAGGTAGAGCTGGCGGACGGGAGCGAAAGCGCCCATAGAGGCTCGGGCGGTGGTGGCGGCGCGCTAGGCTGGCAGTGCCGGGCCACCCCACGGGTGGCCTTCGTCGCATCGGACGAGAAGCGAAGGCTGCGGCGGACGCGATCTCAGCGGACCTGCGGCGAAACAACGTGTCTTCCCTGGAACTCATCGGGTATGGGGTGCATCCCCCAATAGTCAGGACATCGGGAAGACAGAGCCCTGCGGCCGGCGAACCGGACGCGGTGAGCAAGCAACAGAGGACAGAAGTGAACAGAGAAGACGGGCGCGACGGCGCGGGCCGTGGCGGAGACAACCGCGAAGAGAGCAGAGACCGGGGCGAGCGCGCCGGAGGATTCCGCGGTAACGGAGGAAGCGGCGGCTTCGGCGGTCGTTATGGAGAGCGGCGAGAAGGCTTCCGCAGCGACCGCGGCGAGCGTGGCGAGCGCCCGTTCCACTCCGACAGTCGCGGCTCCCGCGACCAGGGGGGTCAGTCCGGTCGACGGTTCGGTTCACGCGATCGCGATGACAGGCCGATCGGCTCCTACGGAGATCGTGAAAGGAGCGGCGGCTACCGCGACCGGGATGACCGCGGTCGCCGTCCCTTCGGCGCCTCGGATCGTGCGGGCGGCCGTACCGACGATCGCGGCGGGTACCGCGACCGCGACGGGGGGCGGAACTTCGACCGCGGCGGCGACCGGCCGCGCGGAGCCGGCGGCTTCGAGGGACGGCGGGATCGCACCTACCAGGACAGGGACGCCTCCAGGACCGACCGGCCGCGTCGCTCCTATGCGGACCGCGACGACTTCCGCGGGGGCCAGGGCTCCCGCGACCGCGACGAGCGCGGCGGCCGCCCGTCCCGGTCCGATGATCGCGGCAGCCGGCCGTACGGCGAGCGCCGCACCGATCGCCGGGAAGGCGGAGGGTACGGAGACCGGCCCCAGCGCCAGGGCGGCGGCTTCGGCGGACGTTACGGCTTCCGCGAGCGCGACAGCCGCGACAGCCGCGACAATCGCGACAATCGCGAGGGCCGGGAGAGCCGGGAAGGCCGCTCCTACACGCCTCGGTACGAGCGTGACGATCGTGACGGGTCCGGCAGTCGCCCGCCGCGGCGTCCGGACCAGGAGCGCGGTTACGGCCGTGACGACAGGGGTGGCAGGGGCAACGAGCGCCCGGACCGCCCCCGGCGTCCCTACGGCGACCGAGGCGGGGACCGGGGCCCGGATCGAGGATTCGGGGGAGGAGATCGGCCGCGCCGTCCGTTCGGCGACCGCGACGCCAGAGGCGGCGAGGACAGGCCCAGGCGTTCCTACGCCGACCGGCAGGACGCGGGCGGCGGTGACCGTTACCGTGACCGGGACTCCTCCTTCCGCGACAGGCCGCACCGTACGTCGACGGATAGGCCTGGCGGGTCCTTCCGCGACCGTGACGACAGACGTTCCGGCGGTGACCGTGAGGAAGGGACCCGGACGTTCCGTGGGCGTGCGCCCGGTTCCGGTGACCGGCCGCGGCGCGAGTCCGGCGGCGACCGCGGTGGCCGTCCCTTCGGCAGAGATCGTGACGAGTCCAGGTCCTACGGTGGCGACCGCGGCGCGGCGCGTCCCTTCAGCCGTGACGACCGGGGTGGCAGCCGGGCCCGCTACGGCAGGCCGGATGAGCCCAGCAGGCCGAGGACCCGCGAGGAAATCCCCCCGCTCGAGCCGGACATCACGCCGGACGAACTGGACCGGGAGGCGCGCGCGGAGCTCCGCTCGTTGCCGAACGACCTCGCGGACCTCGTGGCCAGCCATCTGGTGGCGGCCGCCCGCGCGCTGACGGCGGAGGAACCGGAGAAGGCGTACGAGCACGCCAAGGTGGCCCGCCGCTTCGCGGGCAGGATCGGCGTGGTCCGTGAGGCGACCGGGATCGCCGCCTACCACGCGGGTCAGTACGCCGAGGCGCTCGGCGACCTTCGCGCCGCGAGGCGGATCACCGGCTCGGACGAGTACCTGCCGATCATGGCGGACTGCGAGCGCGGCCTTGGACGGCCCGAGCGGGCACTCGACCTCGTCCGGTCTCGTGAGGCCGAACGGCTGGACCGCGCGGGCCGGATCGAGCTGGCCATCGTGGAGTCCGGGGCCCGTCGTGACCTCGGTCAGCACGACGCCGCGGTCATCACGCTGCAGCGGGTTCCGGAACTGCGTGACCCTCAGCCCAAGCCCTGGTCGGCGCGGCTGGCCTTCGCGTACGCGGACGCCCTTGCCGACGCGGGCCACGAGGAGGCGGCGACCGACTGGTTCGCCCGCGCCATGGCGTTCGACGAGGACGGCGAGACCGACGCGGCCGAACGCTACGCCGAGCTGACCGGCGGACTCATCGAGGACCTGGAGGAGGACCACGACGAGTCCGCTCCCGAGGGCGGCGACATCCTCGACGACCTCCCCGACGAGGAGGAGGAAGACGGGGAGGAGACCGGCGACGAGGACACCGCGGAGACCGTCGAGGACGAGGAGGAGCAGACCGGGATCCCCGGGGATGGCTCCTCCGGCGACTCTGCCGGCGAGGTCGTCGCGGCCGTCGAGCCCGCGGACGACAGGTCCGCGGATGACGGCTCGGCGGACGAGGACGCGCACGTACCCGCGAAGTCCTCGACCGCGAAGGAGGCGTCCGGTGCCGACGAGACCGACCGGCCTTCGGAGAAGGAGAGCGGGCCGTCCTACGGCCCCGCGTTCATCGAACCGAACTTCGGGGACGTGCTCGACGATCCGGAGGACTCCGAGGACCGGGTGAAGCGCCAGCCCTGAGCTGTTCGAACGGGCGTCGCGTTGGCGGCGCCCGTTTCCTTTTGCCCCGGCAGAAGCCGCCCGCAGCCTCCGCCTCCGACCGAGAGGCCGAGGTCAGCGCGGAGCGCGGTCCAGCCAGTGCATGATTCCCGCGACGTTCGACGGCGCGCCGCTCAGCAGTTCGAACTGCTCGGCGGTGGCCGCGTCGGCGCGCAGCGCGGCGTACCGCTCCCGCGTCCGGTCGCGCACCATGGCGACGGCGTGGTCGAGGTCGAGGCCCTCGGCCCTGGCGCGCTTCGTGAGGTCCACCCAGAGCCGGAGTTCCTCGGCGGACCGTTCGAGGGTCGTGGGCACGTCCGCCACGGGCCCGTAGTGGCTGAACAGCAGCCGCTGCGGTTTCAGCGCCGTGAACAGCGCTATCGAGTCGAGAGCGACGTCGAGGTCGAAGTCCGGCGGCGGCGTGGCGGGCCGGAGGTCTCCGGTCTCGGGCAGATACACGCCGGCGGCGTCGCCCACGTAAAGGTCCCCCGTGAGCGAGTCCAGCAGGCCCACATGGTGCTTGGCGTGACCGGGGGAGTAGTGGCTCGCCAGGGTGCGGCCGTTGCCCAAGTCGATCGTCCCGGTGTCGCCCAGGGCCCGGATGCGGGCAGCGTCGGTGGGCGCGAGAGTGCCGAACAGTACGTCGAGCTTGTCGCCCCAGACCATCTTGGCGCTCGCCATGAGCCGGGACGGGTCGGCGAGATGGCGGGCGCCCTTCTCGTGGACGACGATCTCGGCGGACGGGTAGTAGCTCGCGATGTCTCCCACGCCGCCCGCGTGATCCAGGTGGATGTGGGTCACCACGACGGTCGCGAGATCGTCCGGTCCCACCCCGAGGGACGACAAAGCGTCCCTGACCACGGGAGCCGAGGTCGAGGTGCCGGTCTCGACCAGGCACGGACGGTCGCCGAGGATCAGGTAGCCGGCGGTGATGCCGGAGTAGCCCGCCATCCGCGTGTCGATCTCGTAGACGTCGCCGCCGAGTGGAGTCACGTTGTCCACAGCCCACTCCTGTAACTAGAACCGGTATCCACAGAATGGCATTCAGGACGTTGCCGGCCCAACCTGGTCGCGCACGATGATCTCCGTGGCAGAGAGGAGATCACATGCACCGCAACGAGGTGACGCTCGCGGGGCGGCTGTCCAAGGAACCGGCGCACCGGGAACTGCCGAGTGGAGCCCTGCTGACACAGTGGCGCCTCGCGGTCCGCAGGCCCGGAGACCGCCCGGGCTTCCAGCGGTCCGACGCGATCGAATGCGCGACGTTCGACGACGGGGTGCGCGACATGGTGGCCGGGTGGCAGGTCGATGATCTGATCGAGGTGGAAGGCGCGCTGCGCCGCCGCTGGTGGCGGGGCGGCAGTCGCTACGAGGTCGAGGTGCGTGGGGCACGCCGCATCGAACAGGCCGTGCCCGCCGGGAGACGGCGCAGGAAAACTCCCCGCGCCGATGACACCACCGCCACCGGGGACGCCGCCATTGGGGACAGCACCGTTGGGACCGCCCGAGTTGACGCCGAGGCTGAGACCGCTCAGGCATGCGCCGGCGCTGCGGCCACTGATGCCCGCAAGGCTACAGTGCGGGGCGAAACCGCTCAGGCACGTGCCGGGACTGAGGTGGCTCAGGCATGCGCCGGCGCTGAGGCGACTGATGTCGGCGAGACCGTGGCGCGTGGCGAGGCCGTGGCGCGTGGCGAGGCCGTGGCGCGTGGCGAGGGGGTGGTGCGTCGGGAGGGGGTGGTGCGTCGCGAAGGGGTGGCGCGGAGCGAGACTGCAGAGGCGTCCTCCGGCCGCGCGGCTCAGCCCGCCGGACTTCCGGGTTCTCCCGGCGGGCAGGCTGCGGTGTCTCCCGCGCCGTCGTCCTGCGGGCAGCATGTCGCCGGCTCCTCGCGGCCCGCCGGCGAGACGGTCAGTCAGTGGCGAAGGTCCGCATGACCAGGCCCGTCCTGGGCTTGGGACCGAACGAGGTCGACTTGCGCGGCACCCGCTCGCCCTGCGCCGCGACGGTGAGGACGTCCTCAGTGGACAGCGGATTCAGCAGCACCGCCGTTCCGCCGAGCCGGCGCGCCCTGTCCACGGCGGCGAGCGCGTCATGGTGCACGACCATCACCGACTGCTCGCTGTCGGTGATCCCCCACACCTTCGGCAGGAGGAACGCCGTGAGGATCGAGGTGTCGAGCATCCGCCACCGCGCGGACTGCTCGGACGGCATGGCGTGCTCGACCTGCAGCGGGTCCGGATCCGTCAGCAGGTGGGCGGGGCCGTCACCGGCGAGCACGAAGGCGGGGCCGGTCGCCGTGGCGAGACCCGCGAGGGCGTCCTCGACCAGGGGGAACTCGTGGACCTGCCAGGCGCCCTTGGCCCGGGCGGCGGCCTCCTGCAGGGGCAGCCCGGGAATGACCCGGTGGATGGCCCTGAGGTCGGGCGGGTAGACCGTGGAGTCCACCAGATACGCCAGGCCGTAGTCCCAGGGCCCGGGCCCGATGTGGTCCTTCTGCAGCGCCTCGTAGGTGGCGTAACGGTGGTGACCATCGGCGATCAGCGCCTGGCGATGACGCAGGTCCTCCGCCACGGCGTCGATCTCGTGGGCATCGGTGACCGCCCAGAGCCGGTGGTGCACGCCCTCACGGGTGCGGACGTCCATCAGGGGGAATCGCTGTGTCGCCACGTCGTCGACGAGCCGGGAGGCCGTGCCGCCGCCCTCGTACAACAGGAAGATCGGCTCGAAGTTGGCCTGCGTGGCCCGCATCAGGGCGAGCCGGTCGGCGACGGGCTCCGGCAGCACGTTCTCGTGCGGAAGGATCGAGGCCGACCCGACCCCCACGCCGCCGATCAGGCCCCGCTGCAGGAAACCGACCCCGCTCTGCTCGTACACGTACAGGGCGGGCAGGGAGTCGACCGCCAGGACTCCCTCGGCGAGCCACTCGTCCAGCGCGGCGCTCGCCTCCCCGTAATGGCTGATACCGGGAAGGATCAGGCGCACTACGTTGTTCGCATGACGACTGAGCAGTTCCCGCAGTTCCTCGGGGGAGATGAGGTCATACGGCGGGGAGGTGACAGCGGCCAAGTCGTCCACCGCGTATCGGACGCCGTGGAACGGACGTAGCACCAGTCCCGCCCGTTCAGAACTCTCCATACCGGGCATGTTGCCATAAGTGCCCGGACTCCCCGACGCTGCGGTGCCCGGTTGCTTGCGAAATCGGAGTGCAGGAGGGCTTACCCGATGATCGAAGGACGAAACGAGGCATCTGCTTCTTCCAATGATCCGGGCGGTACGCCTTCCGGTGGTGTCTACGAGTGGTTCCAGCGCGGCATGCGACTGCTCGAGGAGGGCAGCCCGGCCGCGGCCGCGGCGATTCTGGAGCACGCCGCACGGGCCGAGCCCGACTCGCGCAGCATCCGTGAGGCCCTCGCCCGCGCCCAGTTCAACTCCAAGCGATACGACGAGGCCGCGGGCAGTTTCCGCTGGATCGTCGACGCCAATCCCGCCGAGGACTACGCCTACTTCGGTCTGGGCCTGTCGCTGTGGCGCAGCGGAGACGTCGAGGGAGCGCAGGAGCCGCTCGCGGTTGCGGTGGCGATGCGCCCCGACCTCCGGCACTACGTGTCCGCGCTGAAGCAGGTCCGGGCCACGCTGCGCGCGAGGCGTGCGTGACCGTAGGCCATACTTCCGCCATGTCTGAAATCACCGGCACTCTCGCGGACGCCTACGACACGTTGTTGCTGGACCTCGACGGTGTCGTCTATCTCGGGAGACAGGCGGTCCCCGGTGCCCCCGAGGCGCTGGTGAAGGCCCGGGACCTGGGTGTGCGGCTCGCGTTCGTGACGAACAACGCGAGCCGCACACCGGGGGCGATCGCACAGCACCTCAATCATCTGGGCGTTCCGGCCGCCCCGGCGGATGTGGTCACATCCGCCCAGGCGGCCGCCCGGCTGATCGCGGAACATGTGCCGGCGGGCTCGGCCGTCTTGGTCGTGGGCGGCATGGGACTGCGGATGGCGCTGCGCGAGCACGGCCTGCGTCCCGTCACGACGGCCCTGGACGCTCCCGCCGCCGTGGTGCAGGGGATCGCCGAGAACCTGTCCTACGGGCTGCTGTCCGAGGGCGCACTCGCCGTACGCCGGGGAGCCTGGTTCGTCGCGGCCAACGGCGATACGACGATGCCGACGGGCCGGGGCAAACAGCCAGGGAACGGGGCGATGAGCCGCGTGATCGCCACAGCCACGGGTGTCGAGCCCGTGGTCGCGGGCAAGCCGGAGCCGCCGCTGCATCGCGAGTCGATGATCCGCACCCGCGCGGAGCGGCCGCTGATCGTGGGGGACCGGCTCGACACCGACATCGAGGGCGCCACCCGGGCCGGCGTCGACAGCCTGCTCGTGCTGACCGGCGTCGCCGGCCCCCTCGACGTGCTCACCGCCGCGCCCCGGCACCGGCCCACCCACATCGCCGCCGACCTGTCCGGTCTGCACACGCCCGTGGTTCCCGTACGGCGGGGTTCGGGGGGCTGGACCTGCGGCGGATGGACGGCCGCCTGGCAGGACGGGAAGCTCGTGCTGGCCGGGGAGGGCGACCCCGTCGAGGGGCTGCGCGCCGCGTGCGCCGCCACCTGGGAAGCCGCGGGGGACGGTCAAGCGGACGAGGACGCGGTCAAGGGCGCCCTGGCGTCGCTCGACAGCTGACCGGGGTTGAGAGCGGCGGCCGTGCACGCCCCAGGTGCCACTCGGGGCTTCACGCGATCACTGATTCACGTGGTGGGCGGGTGTGTTTTCGCCAGGGCGGCCGTTCACGAGGTGACGGCCGCCGCTTCGAACCGGCCGCCGAGGTATGGCGCGTCTCGCTGTCCGACGCCCGCTCGGCGGGTACGCGAGGGAGCGGTCAGAGGAGCTTGCGCAGGCGCAGCAGGTCGCCGAGGCTGGCGTCGATCTTGACCCGGCCGCCGAGCAGCGCGCGGCCCATGTCGAGTTCGCCGTTCACCATCGAGATCAGGTCCTCGCTCTTGAGCGTCAGCTTGACCTCGGCGGGCCGCCCGTCCTCCGGGGGCACCTCCTTGAAGGGGTCGAGCCCGTTCCGGTGGAGGCGGCCGTAGAACGTCACGCCGATATCGGAGATCCGGCAGGCCAGCCGGCGTTCGACCACGTGCTTGGCACGGTCCTCCTCGCTGATCTCGTCGAACTGCTCGACGAGCTTGTCCAGCGCCGCCCGGCATTCCTCGACGGTCGCCATGCGCCTGCCTCTCTCCTCGCGGACCGTGTCCCCTCGTGAACCGCTTCTCCTCGTGCCGTGCGCGGATCACCGGTCGACGATGTGATTTCCCCTCTACCTACCGACAGTAGCTTTCCACCGGTGGGCTGCGCGAAATCCGCGCCGGGTCACGGAACGGCAACGGCGACGGGGGTGAGAGCATGCGAGGGAATGTCCCGCCGTTCACGGCGAACGGCCGGATGGCGCACGATCGTCGGTGGCGTCCGATAGCGTCGAGGCGACCAGCGCCGTCGCGGGCCCGTACCGGGGACCTGGCGGTATTGGCCGTGTGCGCGTACGACACGTCCGGGGCCGGTCCCGGCGAGAGCACGGGCCGAGGCCCCGGTGTGAGCGTGGCGCCGCGCGCGGGAGATCATGACGGGGCAGCCCAGCGGGAAGGGACCATGACGGACAGCGGTATCGCGGCCGGGGAACACCTCGCCTCGGGCGCCGACGGCGTGCAGGCCGCGCTGTCGCCTCTCGGACGGCTGGCTCACGTGCCGGTGTCCGAGCACGTGGGCGTCTTCGAGCAGGTCCTGGCCGGTCTCGAAGCGGTGCTCGCGTCCGTGGAGGATGCCGGGGGACCGCAGACCGGAGCCGGCGGCAACGAAGAGAGCGACCGGTGAGCGCCACGAGAGCGGCCGCGATCGCCGGGAGCCGGAGACACCCGGCACGCGCCCGCGCGGCGGGACGGGTCCGGTGAAGCGCGTCCGGCTGGACAGCGAGCTCGTACGCCGGGGGCTCGCCCGTTCCAGGGAGCAGGCGGTCCAGCTCATCGAGGCGGGCCGGGTCAGTGTCGGAGGCCGGGTGGCGGGCAAGGCGGCAACCCAGGTGGACACCGCCGCACCCATCGTGGTCGCCGAGGCGGCGCAGGGCCCCGACTACGTGTCCAGGGGCGCGCACAAGCTGCTCGGCGCGCTGCGCGCGTTCGAGGGGCTGCGCGTCGAGGGGCGCCGATGCCTCGACGCGGGAGCCTCGACCGGCGGCTTCACCGACGTGCTGCTCAGGCACGGCGCCGCCCACGTGCTCGCGGTCGACGTGGGGTACGGCCAGCTCGCCTGGTCGTTGCGCACCGACGAGCGGGTCACGGTGATGGAGCGGGTCAACGTCCGCGACCTGACCCCGGAGATGGTGGGCGAGCCGCCGACGCTGATCGTCGGGGACCTGTCCTTCATTTCCCTCCGGCTCGTCCTGCCGGCCCTGGCGGGCTGCGCGGCCGATGTGGCGGAGTTCGCGATGCTGGTGAAACCTCAGTTCGAGGTCGGCAAGGAGCGCGTGGGGTCGGGAGGCGTCGTACGCGACCCGGCCCTGCGGGCGCAGGCGGTGCGGGACGTCGCGGCGTCGGCGCGCTCGCTGGGCCTGACGGTCAAGGGCGTTACGGCGAGCCCGTTGCCGGGGCCGTCCGGAAACGTGGAATACGTGCTGTGGCTCGGGAAGGGGCAGGGACACGAGCCCGTGCCCGACGTGGACGCCGCGATCGACACGGCGATCGCGGAGGGACCCCGGTGAGCGCGGACGGCGAGGCGTGGAGACGATGAACGCGATGAGCACGGGCGGCGCGGCGGGCGACCGGGCGGACGCCAAGAGGACCGTCCTGGTGACGGCACACACGGGACGGGACGCGGCCGTGCGCAGCGCCCGCCTGGTCGTGGAACGGCTGATCGAGGCGGGCATCAACGTCCGGGTGCTCGACGAGGAGGCCGCGGAGCTCGGCCTCGTCCACGCGGAGGTCGTCCCGGAGAACGGTGCGGCGCTGGAGGGGGCCGAGCTGATCATCGTCCTGGGCGGTGACGGCACGCTGCTGCGCGCGGCGGAACTGGCCCGTCCGGCCGCGGTGCCGCTGCTCGGCGTGAACCTTGGCCATGTGGGCTTCCTCGCCGAGGCGGAGGTGGAGGACCTGGCGTCCGTGGTGGACCGGGTGGTCGAGGGCAGCTACGAGGTCGAAAAGCGCATGACGGTCGAGGTCGTCGTGCGCCTCAACGGCTCGGTGCTCGCCCGGACCTGGGCGCTCAACGAGGCGTCGGTCGAGAAGAAGGACCGCATGCTCGAGGTCGTGGCCGAGATCGACGGCCGTCCGCTGTCGCGCTGGGGATGCGACGGTGTGATCTGCGCGACCCCCACCGGGTCGACGGCGTACGCGTTCTCGGCGGGCGGCCCGGTGGTCTGGCCCGAGGTGGAGGCGCTGCTCCTCGTGCCCAACAGCGCCCACGCCCTGTTCGCCCGGCCGATGGTGGTGTCGCCGAAGTCCACGCTCGCGCTGGAGATCCTCCCCGAGACCAGCGCCGGCGTGCTGTGGTGCGACGGGCGCCGCCGCTTCGACATCCCGCCCGGCGCCCGCGTGGAGGTCCGCAGGGGCGAGGTGCCGGTGCGGCTGGCCCGCCTGCTCGGCGTGGAGGCCACCGGGGCGCCCTTCACCGACCGTCTGGTGGCGAAGTTCGGCCTGCCGGTGCAGGGCTGGCGGGGCCGGGTGCGCACCGGCTGACCGTAAAGGCGCCGCAGTCCACAGCGCAGTGTGCCGGTTGGTGGTGATATGCCGGATGACCAGGCATTTCGTGTCCACAGATTCTCGTTCGGGTCGCGGGATGGACACGCCGTCCTCGAAAATCTTGACGAGTTACGCGTAGGATCTCTGGCGAGTTCGGTCGGCAAAACGGGAGGGACCAGTGCGGCCACGGGTCGAGGAGGTCCGCATCCAGGGGCTCGGCGTGATCGACGAAGCCATCCTGGAGCTGTCACCGGGATTCACCGTCGTCACGGGTGAGACGGGAGCCGGCAAGACGATGGTCGTCACCGGTCTCGGCCTGCTGTTCGGAGGGCGGGCCGACCCGGCCAGGGTCCGGCCGGGCGCCGACAAGGCCACGATCGAGGGCACGCTCGTCATCGAGCCGGGAGGCCGCGTGGCCCAGCAGGTCGCCGACGTCGGCGGCGAGGTCGAGGACGGGCAGCTCATCATCTCCCGGTCGGTCTCCGCCGAGGGCCGCTCCCGCGCCTGGCTGGGCGGTCGTGCCGTGCCGGTGGGCACGCTGACCTACATCGCCGACGACCTCGTGGCCGTGCACGGCCAGATGGACCAGCAGCGGTTGCTGCAGCCCGGCAGGCAGCGCGCGGCGCTCGACCGTTACGCCGGCGACGAGCTGATCAAACCCCTGCGGGCCTACGAGCAGGCATACAAGCGGCACAAGCAGGTGGGCGAGCTGCTCCACGAACTGACCGTCAAGGCCAGGGAGCGGACGCAGGAGGCCGACGTGCTGCGGTTCGGCCTGGACGAGATCGAGAAACTGGAGCCCCGGCCGGGGGAGGACGCCGAGCTGAAGGAGGAGGCCGAGCGGCTCTCCCACGCCGACGCGCTGCGCACCGCCGCCACGACCGCGCACACGGCACTGCTCGGTGATCCGATGTCGGGCGCGCAGGACGTGCAGGACGCCGTGTCGCTGCTCGGTCATGCCAAGGCGGCCGTGGAGTCGGTGCGCGACTTCGATCCCGCGCTCGCCGGGCTCGCCGACCGTCTGGCCGAGGCAGGTTATTTGGTCTCCGACGTGGCCACCGAGCTGGCCGCGTACGCCGAGTCGGTCGAGGCCGACCCGGCGCGGCTCGCCGCGGTGCAGGAGCGCAGGGCCGCGCTGAACGGGCTCATGCGCAAGTACGGCGAGGACGTCACGGCGGTTCTCGCGTGGGCGCAGCGGGCCGCCGAGAGACTGACGGAGCTCGAAGGCGACGACGAGCGCATCGAGGAGCTGACGCGGGAGCACGGCGAGCTCACCGAGCGGCTGGGCGAGCTGGCGGGTGAGCTGACAGCCATCCGCACCGCCGCCGCCGACCGGTTCGGCAAGGCGGTGACCGAGGAGCTGACCGCCCTCGCCATGCCGCACGCGCGGGTGAGCGTGGCGATCACCGCCATCGACGGCTTCGGCCCGCACGGCGTGGACGAGGTCGAGCTCCGGCTGGCCTCGCACCCCGGCGCGCCGCCGCTGCCGTTGACCAAGGGCGCCTCGGGCGGTGAGCTGAGCCGGGTGATGCTCGCCATCGAGGTGGTCTTCGCCGGCGCCGACCCCGTGCCGACGTTCGTGTTCGACGAGGTCGACGCAGGCGTGGGCGGCAAGGCTGCCGTGGAGATCGGCAGACGGCTGGCCAAGCTGGCCAGGACCGCGCAGGTCATCGTGGTCACCCACCTGCCGCAGGTGGCGGCCTTCGCCGACCAGCACCTCGTGGTCGAGAAGGCGAGCGACGGCAGCGTGGTCCGCAGCGGCGTCGTGACCCTCGACCGGGAGGGGCGCGAGCGGGAGCTGTCGCGGATGCTCGCCGGCCTGGAGGACTCCGAACTCGGCCGGGCGCACGCGGCGGAGCTGCTGTCCATCGCCGCCGCCGACAAGACCGCCTGGGAGAAGCAGGCCTCGGGCGGGTCCAAGCGCCCGGGCCGCCGAAGCGCCGGCTGAGCGCCGCGCGCCGGCGTCCCGGCTGAGCGTGTGCGCTCCGAGTCCGTCCCCGGCCCGCCCGGGGCATACACTCGGCGGGGCGCGCGCGGGGGTGACGTTTGGGTCGGGGCGCGCCGGGAAGCAGTCAAGCCCCGGGAACGAGGGGGCGAGGAACGGGGGTCGGACGGCGTCGCGGAAGGTGTGCGTCAACCCCGGCTGCCCCCGGTCGGCGCACCTCGGCAACATCCCTGACTTGCAGTGAGAAAACAGACGAGCCGTGGGGTGTGGAAGCGTGGCGGTCGCCGCCTCTGGCAGGATGGTCATGATGAAGGTCCCGAGCTTGAATGTTCCGGGCCTCCGCCGCAGGAAGGCCGACGGCCTTCCCGGGGTGACGGCAGTGGCGAGAATCGACAGGCGGACGAAGAGGCTGACCAAGCGCCTCAAGCCCGGGGAAATCGCGATTATCGATCACGTCGACATCGACCGGGTCAGCGGGGAGGCTCTCGTCGCATGCGGTGTGGCGGCTGTGGTCAACGCCGCCGCGAGCATCAGCGGCCGTTACCCCAACCTCGGGCCGCAGATTCTCATCGACGCGGGCATCCCTCTGATCGACAACGCGTCGCCGGACCTGTTCGAGCGGATCGCGGACGGCGACGTGATCCGCGTCCACGAGGGCATGGTCTACCTCGACGAGGAACTCATCGGCAAGGGGCAGCCGCAGACCGCCGAGAGCGTCGAGGCGGCGATGACCGAGGCCCGCGCGGGCCTGGCCGTACAGATCGAGGCATTCGCCGCGAACACGATGGAGTACGTCCGGCGTGAGCGCGACCTTCTGATCGACGGGGTCGGCGTGCCCGACATCCGCACCTCCCTGGAGAACCGCCACGCCCTCATCGTGGTGCGGGGTTACCACTACAAGGAGGACATCGCCACGCTGCGGCCGTACATCCGGGAGTACCGCCCGGTGCTGATCGGCGTGGACGGCGGGGCGGACGCGCTGCTCGACGCGGGGTACGTGCCCGACATCATCGTTGGCGACTTCGACTCCGTCTCGGAGAAGGCGCTGTGCTGCGGCGCCGAGCTGGTCGTCCACGCCTACCGCGACGGGCGGGCTCCGGGGCTGGAGCGGGTGCACAAGCTCGGCCAGGAGGCGGTCGTGTTCCCCGCGACCGGGACGAGCGAGGACATCGCCATGCTCCTCGCCGACGACAAGGGCGCCACGCTGATCGTCGCGGTGGGCACTCACTGGACGCTCGACGAGTTCCTGGACAAGGGCAGGTCGGGCGCGGCGAGCACGTTCCTCACCCGCCTGCGGGTGGGCAGCAAGCTGGTGGACGCCAAGGGCGTGAGCAGGCTCTACCGCAGCCGGATCTCCACCCCCTCCCTCCTGCTGCTCGTGGCCACCACGCTGGTCACGATCGGCGTCGTGCTCTCGGTGTCGCCGATCGGCCAGGTGTGGCTGAACGGCCTGCGCGTGGCCTGGAACGGCTTCATCTTCTGGCTGGTCGGACTTTTCTCGTGATCGATTTCCGTTATCACCTCGTCTCGATCGTGGCGATCTTCCTCGCGCTCACGGTCGGCATCGTGCTGGGCAGCACCGTGCTCGAGCCCACGTTCTTCAAGTCGGCCGAGGAGATGACCGCGTCACTGCGGAAGGCCAACGAGAGCAACCTGGCCCAGATCTCGCAGTTGCAGAGCCGCGAGGAGGGCAGCGACTCGCTGGTCACGACCCACCTGCCCGAGCTCGTGCGCGGCCACCTCGCCGGGGAGCGCGTCGTGCTCGTCGAGGCTCCGGGCGCGTCGGCCGCCCTGCGCGACCCGATCGAGAAGCTCGTGACGAGCGCGGGCGCCGTCTACAGCGGCAGGGTCAGCTTGACCGATAAGTTCATCGACGCCGAGCAGGCGAACGTGGTGGACGGGCTGGCCGTCAATCTCGCCCCGGCCGGCACGGTATTCCCCGACGGGGCCACGCCGTACGACAAGGCCGCGGCGATGCTCGCCGGCGCGATCGTGACCAACGACCGTGCGCAGGCGGGCCGGGCCAATCCCGCGGCCACCGGTGTGCTGGAGGCGTTCCAGGCCGGCGACTTCCTGACCCTGAAGGGCGATCCGGAGCAGCGCGCCACGATGGCCATCCTGCTCGCGCCGTCCCAGCCGTACGAGGGAGAGGACGCCGACCGGCAGACGAACGCGGTCGTCTCGGTGGCGGCCGGGCTCGACACCGGCGCTCTCGGCACCGTCCTCGCGGGCACCGTCACCGCCTCCGGCACGGGCGGGGTCATCGCGGCCCTGCACGACACCGGCGGCGTGGCCTCCGCCGTCTCGACGGTCGACACCGTCGATTTCGCCGCGGGCCGTGTGGTCGTGGTCTACGCTCTGCGGGAGCAACTGACCGGCAGGTCCGGCGCGTACGGCGTCGGCAGCGGCGCGACGGCGTTCGAGCCCGCGGTGACCGCGCCCAGCGAGACCCCCACCCCGGTGGCGAGCCGGGGCTGAGCCGCCGGCCGGCACACCAACGGAGAGAAGGGCAACAGCCGTGGCCACACGTTCCCAGGCCGGCACCCGCGCCGCCGCGGCGCTCGGGGCCGCCGTCGGCGCCGCGCTCGGCGCCGTCGCCGCGCGTGCCGCGTTCGCCGCGTTCCGGCGCCGCCCGCCGATCGGCGACGAGAAGACCGCCGACGAGTACTGGACCCGGGTCAACCACCGGGGCGAACCGGTCACGCTGCTGGAGGGGCCGGCGTTCGCCGCCGGCGCGGTCGCCGCCTCCGCCCTCGCCCCCGGACTGCCCATGCGCGCCCGCGCGGCGGCCGTCCTCGCCGGCGCGGGCAGCGGCGTCCTCGGCGCCTACGACGACCTGTTCGGCTCGACCTCGTCGAAGGGGTTCAAGGGCCACTTGGCCGCGCTCGCACGCGGCGAGGTGACCAGTGGCGCGGTCAAGATCCTCGGCATCGGCGCGACCGGGCTCGCCGCGGCGGCGCTCGCCCCCCGCGACGGCCGGAGCATGGTGACGCGGTCTCTCGACACCCTCGTCGACGGCGCGTTGATCGCCGGCAGCGCCAACCTGGCCAACCTGTTCGACCTGCGGCCCGGCCGCGCGATCAAGGTCGGGCTGCTCGCCGGGGCACCTCTGCTGGCCGCCTCGGTCGCGGCGCCGTACGGCCCGCGCTCCCGCCAGGCGGCCGCGCTGACCGCCGTTCCGCTGGGCGCGGCGGCGGCGCTGCTGCCCGAGGACCTGGGCGAGCGGGCGATGCTCGGCGACGCCGGGGCGAACGCGCTCGGCGCGCTGCTCGGCCTGGCGGCCACCGCCCGGCTGGGCAGGCCCGGCAGGATCGCCGCCCTCGGTGCCGTCGCCGCTCTCACCGCGGCCTCCGAGAAGGTCAGCTTCACCAAGGTCATCGCCGGCAACCGGGTGCTCAACCGCCTGGACATGCTCGGCCGCCGCGCTCCGCAGGCCGCCCCGGGCACGTCGGGGCCGCGCGGGTGACCTGGACGACCAGGGTCGTCCGCGGAGGCGTACGGCACCGGCATGGATAAGCGGCGTGGGTAAGCGGCATGGTTAGACGGCTCGGGGCGGGGATCGCCGGGGCGGCGGTCCTCATCGGGGTCATCACGGTCCTGGCGCGGGTGACCGGTTTCGCCAAGCAACTGGCGTTCGCGCGCACGGTCGGCACGAACTGCCTGGCCACCGCCTACTACTCGGCCAACAACGTGCCGAACATCGTCTTCGAGGTCGTGGTGGGCGGCGCGCTCGCCGGGATGGTCGTCCCGGTGCTCGCCGGGGCCGCCGCCAGATCGGACGGCGGGGCGCGTGCGGAGGTCGGCCGGATCGCCTCCGCGCTGCTGACCTGGGTGATCGTGCTGCTGGTGCCGCTCGCGGCGTTGACCGCGCTGGTCGCGGGGCCGGTGGCGCGGCTGCTCGTCGGCTCCGAGGTGGCGCACTGCGACGTCGGCCAGGTCGCGGCCGTGGCCGCGCGCATGCTGGTGGTCTTCGCGCCGCAGATCCCGTTGTACGGCATTGCGGTGGTGCTCTACGGCGTGCTGCAGGCCCACCGCCGGTTCTCGGGGCCGGCGCTGGCGCCATTGGTGTCGAGCGTGGTGGTCGTCATCGCCTACCTGGCCTTCGGGCCGCTCAGCGGTGGCCACAGGGACCCCGCCACGGTGCCGGGACCGGCGGAGATCGCGCTGTCGGCGGGCACGACACTCGGCGTGCTGGCCCTGGTGGTCACCGTGGTCGGGCCCGCATGGCGGCTCGGCCTGCGGTGGCGGCCCACGCTCCGCTTCCCCGAGGGCGTCGCCGTACAGGTGCGGCGGCTCGCCCTGGCCGGGCTGAGCGCGCTGGTCGCCCAGCAGGCCGCCGCGGCCATCCTGATCCCCGTGGCCAACCGCGTCGGCGGGGGCGCGCTGCCCGCGTACAACTACGCCTGGGCGATCTACCAGGTGCCGTACGCCGTGCTGGCGGTGCCCATCGCGACCAGCGCGTTCCCCGCGCTCGCCGCGCGGGCGCAGACCGAGGGCGAGGGCTTCGCGGCGCTGGCGGCGCGAACGACCCGCGCGGTCGTGCTGGTCTGCGGCCTGGCGGCCGGCGCGCTGGCCGCCATCGCGGGACCGGTCGCCCACGTTTTCCTCGCCCAGGCGGACACCGACGTCGCCGCGGCCGAGTTCGCCCGGGGGATCGCGCTGTTCGCGCCGGGGCTGATCGGGTACGGCCTGGTGGCCCACCTCAGCCGGGTGCTGTACGCCGCGGGGCAGGGCAGGGCGGCGGCCCGGGGGCAGGTCGCCGGATGGCTGGTCGTGGCCGTCGCCCAGGTGGCGTTCGTGCTCGTGCTGCCGGACGGCTGGGGTCTGGGCGGGCTCGCGCTCGGCCAGGCGGCCGGCATGACGGTGGGGGCCGCGCTACTGCTGGCCTCGGTCGTGCGGGCGCGGGGAGCGCGGGCCGTCCACGGCGTCACGCGGGCCGCTGTGGCAGCACTGCTGGGCGGGGGCGCGGGTTTCCTCGCGGGCGCGGCGGTCGCAAGGCTTCCCCTGGCGGGGGAGGGGCCGTGGGGCGGTCTCCTGACGGCCGCTCTGGCCGGGCTGACGGCCGTGGTCGCGGGGCTCCTCGTCGCCGCGCTCGTGGACCGCGCGGATCTGGCCGCCGCCCTGTCCGGAGTCAGACGCGGAAGAGGCGCGAGTCCGGCGGATCCGCCGGCCGAGGAGACGGTGTGAGCGAGCGAATGGTTGGACGCGGTGCCTGGCGCATGCTGCTCCGAGCCGCAGGCGAGGAGGTCGCATGAGCGAGCGTAGCGAGCGAATGGTTGGACGCGGTGCCTGGCGCATGCCGCTCCGAGCCGCAGGCGAGGAGGTCGCATGAGCGAGCGTAGCGAGCGAATGGTTGGACGCGGTGCCTGGCGCATGCCACTCCGAGCCGCAGGCGAGGAGGTCGCATGAGCCGGATAGTGCTCGTGCTGGGGTCGAGCGTGGGAGGTGTGGGCCGGCACGTGCGGATGCTCGCCGGCGGGCTGGTCGCCCGGGGGCACCGGGTGCTGGTCGCGGGCCCCGGCAGCACCGAGGAGGCCTTCGGCTTCACCGGCATCGGCGCGGGCTTCGCCGAGGTCGAGATCGCCGACCGGCCGCATCCCGCGCACGACCTGCGGACCGCCCTGCGCCTGCGTACGCTCGCCCGCGGCGCGGACGTCGTCCATGCCCACGGGCTGCGGTCCGGGGCGCTGGCCGCGCTCGCCCTCACCGGGGCGCGGGGATGGCCGCGTCTCGTGGTCACCCTGCACAACGCGGTCACGGCGGGCGGGGCGATCGGGACGGTCTACCGGCTGCTGGAACGGATCGTCGCCCGGCGTGCGGACCGCGTTCTGGCGATCTCGCCGGACGTCGCGGAGCGCATGCGGGCGAGGGGCGCGCGCGGGGTGGACCTCGCGGTGGTGCCCGCGCCGCCGCTCGCGGAACCCGCCCGCCCGGCCGAGAAGGTGCGGGCGGAGATCGCCGCCCGGCTGTCCGGCGCGGCGGACGCGGCACAGCCCGCGCGGGAGCGTCCGATCCTGCTCACGGTCGCCCGGCTGGCCCAGCAGAAGGGCTTGGAGACGCTGCTCGACGCGGCGGCAGGGCCGTACAAGGGGGACCCGGTCTTCGTGATCGCGGGCGACGGGCCGTTGCGCGCGGAGCTTCAGGCCCGTGTCGACGCCGAGGAACTGCCCGTGGTCCTGTACGGCTGGGCGGACCCGGCCGATCTGCTGCAGGTCGCGACGGCGGTGATCGTGCCCAGCAGATGGGAAGGGCAGCCGCTGAGCGTCCAGGAGGCGCTGCGGGCGGGCAGGCCGATCATCGCCACCCGGGTGGGCGGCATCCCGGAGATGGTGGGCGAGGCGGCCCTGCTGGTGCCGCCGCAGGACCCGGGCGCGCTGAGCCGGGAAATCGGCCGCCTGCTCGGCGATCCCGCCCTGGCCGCCCGCCTGGCGCAGGCCTCCGTACGCCGGGGCCGGGAACTGCCCGACGAGGACGCGGCGCTGCGCGCGGTGCTCAGGGCGTACGGGCTGGCGTCGTAGCGGGGATCGTGGTGGCGGGAGGGTGCGAACACCCTCCCGCGCCGGTGACACAAGACCCCCGGTCCGGTGAGCCGTCGTGGTTTCGGTCGAGGATCGCCGACGTTCCGGCAAGGATTAGGTGAGGCTAAGTCTGATCCATATACTGGACGGGTTGGGGGGGAGTATCCCTTCGCGGCGGTTCCGTCATCACGGTGTCAGCACCCGGGGCCGTCGGTCCGCCGTGCGCGTACGGGCGGGAGAGACCTCCGGCAGTGTGTTCAGCGCGCGCCGGAGGTAGTCGTGGTACATGCACCGCTGTGGTTGTGGGCCCTGGTCATCGTGGGTCTCCTCGTCGTGGTCGCCGTCGACCTGTGGATCGTGGATCGGGGTGAACCACGCGAGTTCTCGATGCGGCAGGCCGGTATCTGGGTGGGCTTCTACGTCTGCCTGGCGGTGCTGTTCGGCATCGGGTTAACGATTTGGGAGGGACCCGGGACCGGTGGCGAGTTCTTCGCGGGCTATCTGACGGAATACAGCCTCAGCGTCGACAACCTGTTCGTCTTCTACATCATCATGACCCGCTTCGGGGTGCCCCGGATCTACCAGCACAAGGTGCTGCTCGTGGGCATCGTCCTCGCGCTCATCATGCGCGGGATCTTCATCGCCGTCGGGGCCGCCGCACTGAGCCGCTTCGGCTGGCTGCTGTACGTGTTCGGGGTGTTCCTGATCTACACGGCGTACACGCTGATCCGGGACCACAACAAGGAGGACGAGGAGTTCAACGAGAACATCCTCCTGCGCTGGGCCCGGCGGGTCTTCCCGACCACCCCCGACTACGTCGGCTCCCGGGTGACCGTGCGGGTGGACGGCAAGCGCATGGTGACGCCCATGCTGATCGTGATGATCGCCATCGGGACCACGGACCTGCTGTTCGCCCTCGACTCGATTCCGGCCATCTTCGGCCTCACGAAGGCGGCGTTCATCGTGTTCTCCGCGAACGCGTTCGCCCTGATGGGACTGCGTCAGCTCTACTTCCTGCTCGGCGGTCTGCTGCAGCGGCTGGTCTACATCAGCTACGGATTGGCGTTCATCCTCGGTTTCATCGGGGTTAAGCTGATTCTCGAAGCACTTCACGAGAACGAGGTCTCCTGGGCGCCTCAGATCCCCATCTGGGTGTCGCTGGCGGTCATCGGCGTCACGATGGCCGTGACCACCGTCGCCAGTCTGATCAAGGCTCGCCGCGACGACAGAACCATCACTCCGGCGGAAGCCTCGCAAGCGGAGGCCTCTCAGGCGGAAGCCCCGCAGGGCTAGCGAAAACGGGCAGTCACCCTGTTTGCTTGTTCTCGTTGTGCCACGCATTGACTGCCGGATCGGTAATATCGATCGTTAGCTCGCATGCCGGTCCATAGTCGCCAGAAGAGTACAAAGGTCATCTGTGTCCAACGAATCGTTGCCCCGCGGCCCTGAATCCGGGCTCGCGCAAAGTGCCCGGGGACGAGTCAGGCTCGCACGTGGGGTCTCCCCGTGGCTGGCTCCGACCGCCGCGGCGGCGGCCGTCACCGCCCTTCTCACTCGTAGGTCGCCCCGTTGGGCGCTGGCCGCGGCGCCACTCGCCGCACTCACCGGCGGGATGCTGTGGTTCTTCCGCGATCCCGAGCGCGTGCCCGGCGAGGGCAGGCTCATCTCGCCCGCCGACGGCGTCGTGCAGAGCATTGACCCCTGGCCGGACGGCCGGACCCGGGTCGCGATCTTCATGAGCCCGCTGAACGTACACGTCAACCGGGCGCCCGCGGCCGGCACGGTCACCTCGGTCGAGCACGTGCCCGGCGGTTTCGTGCCCGCGTTCAACAAGGACAGCGACAAGAACGAGCGTGTCGTCTGGCATTTCGACACCGTGCTCGGAGACATCGAGATGGTGCAGATCGCCGGCGCCGTCGCGCGCCGCATCGTGCCGTACCTGTTCGCGGGCGCGAAGGTCGTCCAGGGCGAGCGGGTCGGGCTGATCCGTTTCGGCTCCCGGGTGGACGTCTACCTGCCCGAGGGCATCAGGCCGGCGGTGACCGTCGGCACCCGGACCGTCGCGGGGGTGACACGTCTTGACCACGTCTGACCTGGGAGCCGAAGCCTCCTGGCCGGTGGAGGAGGCGACCGAGGAGCCGCGCGGCCCCGTCGGCAAGGCCTTCCGCCTGTCGGCCGCCGACTCCCTTTCGCTCGGCAACGCACTCAGCGGCTTCCTCGCCGTCTGCGTGCTCGCCTGGTCGGCGATCAGCGACCTGCAGGCCAGCGGCAAGTTCGCCCCCGACCCGCGCTTCTTCGGCACCGCCGTGGTGCTGCTGCTCATCGGCGCGACCTGCGACCTGTTCGACGGCCTGGTGGCGAGGAAGTTCCGCGCGTCCGCGATGGGCGCCGAGCTGGACAACCTCGCCGACGTGATCAGCTTCGGCTTCGCGCCCGCCTTCATGGTGATGATCTGGGCCGGGTTCTCCGGCAAGCTCCCGCTGTGGCTGGTGCTGTGCGCGGCCGGGTCCGTCCTGCTCGCCGGCGTCGTACGGCTGGCCCGCTTCGCCTGCGTGAAGACCAAGAGCGGCGACTTCATGGGCCTGCCGATCCCGATGGGCGCCATGACCGTGGTGTCGATCGTGCTGCTCTTCCAGCCGAACTACGTCACGATCGCCGCCATCTTCGGTGTGGCCTGGCTGATGGTCAGCCGCATCGAGTACCCCAAGCCGAAGGGCAACCTGGCGGCCGTCGTGCTGGCCTGGATGCTGATCAACGTGGCGTGCCTGACGATCTGGGCGGCCGGTCTCGCCGGCGGCGACCAGCTGATCAAGGTGGGCGCCACGATGCAGATCGCGATCGTCTCCGCGATTCCGCTTCGGGTTCTCATGTTCAAACAGCAGCAACGCAGGGAACGACGCTCGGAGAACGCGGGCTGACGTCGTCGCACGGACAGGGCCCCGGTCGGCTGGGGCCCGCCATCTCGGGCCCGGGCCAATCACGTGGAGAAAACGCCTAGTCCAATGGAGCCCTGGTCGCCATGCCTCGTGAGCACACCCGGACGTACTTTCTCGGAAAACTGGCCCGCGAGCTTGAGCTGCGGGGGCTGGAGGCGTCCCTGCGCCCCGACCCGCCGTCGCTGAAGGTCCGCGACCCGGACGCGGCGCTGTTCACCGAGACCGTCGACTGTGTCGCGATGTCGGACGGCTGGTTCTACCGCTGGTCCTGGGGCGACGTGGTGGAGAGCGCGGAGGAGCCCGCGCTCGCGGCCGACCGCATCGTCAAGGTCTTCACCACCGGCGAGCCCCGGCCCCACCCCGCGCTCGGCGACGCCTGACCGGCCGTCCCCCGCGCCCGGCGGCGCCTGACCGCTCGCCCGCTCAGAGGCGGATCCACTCCGTCGCCGTGGTGACCTCGTCCAGGACGTCCGGGAGGGGGTCCACGCCCAGCCCGGGGCCGTCCGGCACGTCGAGGTGCCCGCCGTCCAGCTCGAACGGCCGGGTCACGTCGGTGTGGAAGTAGCGCCGGGAGGCGGAGGTGTCGCCCGGGAGCGTGAAGCCGGGCAGCGCGGCCAGCGCCACGTTGGCCGCCCGGCCGATGCCGGTCTCCAGCATGCCGCCGCACCAGACCGCGACGCCGTGCGCGCGGCACAGGTCGTGGATGCGCCGGGCCTCCAGGTAACCGCCGACCCGTCCCGGCTTGATGTTGATCACCGAGCACGCGCCGAGGCTGATCGCCGCGGCCGCGTGGGCCGCCGACTCGACGGACTCGTCCAGGCAGATGGGCGTGCGGATCGACCGGGCGAGCCGGGCGTGCTGGACGAGGTCGTCGTCGGCCAGCGGCTGCTCGATAAGGAGAAGGTCGAAGTCGTCAAGCCGGGCCAGGTGCCGGGCGTCCGCGAGCGTGTAGGCCGCGTTGGCGTCCACCTGGAGCAGCAGCTCCTCCCCGAACCGCTCGCGGACCGCGCGGACCGGCGCCACGTCCCACCCCGGCCCGATCTTCAGCTTGACCCGTACGTACCCCTCCTCGACGTACGCCCCGACGGTGTCGAGCAGTTCGGCCACCGAGCCCATGATCCCGACCGAGACGCCGCAGGGGACGCGGTCGCGGGTGGCGCCGAGGAACCCGGCGAAGGACTCGCCGGCGATTCGGAGCGACGCGTCGAGCACCGCCGCCTCCAGTGCGGCCTTGGCCATCCGGTGACCCTTGAACGGCGCGAGGGCGGGCCCGACGGCCTGGGGGTCCAGCCCGCGGGGCAGCGCGGGAATCAGGAAACGCCGCAGCACGTCGGCCGCCGCGTCCACGTACTCGGAGGAGTAGAGCGGCTCGGACATCGCCACGCACTCGCCCCAGCCCTCGGCCTCCGGCGTCACCACCCGCACGAGAAGGACGTCGCGTGCGGTCTCGGTGCCGAACGACGTCCGGAACGGTGCGACGAGCGGCATCGCGATCCGGCGCAGTTCGATTCCAGTGATCTCCATGAGGTGCCCGGCTCCAGGGGAAGGACGGTGTGCGCCGTTCACTATACGGACGTCTCAGACCACCAGTCCGAGCAGGAGCACGCAGCAGAACGACACCACGGAGATGACCGTCTCCATGATCGACCAGCTCCTGATCGTCTCGCCGACCGACATCCCTAGGTACTCCTTGACCAGCCAGAACCCGGCGTCGTTCACGTGGGAGAAGAACAGCGACCCGGCGCCGATGGCGAGCACGAGCAGGGCGACGTGGGCAGGGGACTGGCCGGCGGCCAGCGGTGCGGCGATCCCGGCCGCGGAGATCGTGGCGACGGTCGCGGACCCGGTGGCCAGCCGGATGCCGACGGCGATCAGCCAGCCGAGCACCAGCACGGGTACGCTCGCGCCCTGCGCGGCCTCGCCGATGACCTTGCCGACGCCCGAGTCGACCAGGGTCTGCTTGAATCCCCCGCCCGCGCCGACGATGAGCAGGATTCCGGCGATCGGCGGCAGCGAGTCGGCGATCACCGAGGAGATCCGGGCCCGGCCGAAGCCCGCGGCGCGGCCCAGCGTGAACATCGCCACGATCACCCCGATCAGCAGGGCGATCAGGGGAGTGCCGAGGACCTCGAACACGGTGCGCACCGCGTGGTCCTCCGGCAGGACGATCTCCACGACGGCCCGGCCCAGCATCAGCACGACCGGCAGCAGGATCGTGGCCACCGTGACGCCGAAGCCGGGCCGGGGGCGCTCCCGGTCCTCGGGTTCCGCGTCCTCCGTCTCCGGGGTCTGTTCGCGTTCGAGCCGTTCCGGCGGCGCCGGTCGCACCCACCGGGCGGCGAGCCTGGCGAACAGCGGGCCGGACACGATCACGGTCGGGATCGCCACCAGCAGGCCCAGCCCGAGCGTGAGCCCGAGGTCCGCCTTGAGCGTGTCGATCGCGACCAGCGGCCCGGGATGCGGGGGCACCAGGCCGTGCAGGACGGACAGGCCCGCCAGGGCGGGGACCGCGATCAGCAGCAGCGGACGGCCGCTCCGCCGGGCCACCAGCAGGATGACCGGGATCAGCAGGACCAGCCCGATCTCGAAGAACATCGGCAGCCCGATGAGCACCGCGATCAGCGTCACCGCCCATGGCAGCGTCCGGTCGCCGCTGCGGCGCAGGATGCCGTCGACGATCTCGTCGGCCCCGCCCGAGTCGGCCAGGAGCTTGCCCAGCATCGCCCCGAGGGCGATGAGCACGCCGACTCCGGCGACGGTCGAGCCCAGGCCGGCGGAGAAGCTGTCGATCAACTTGCCGGGGGCCATGCCGGCCACCAGGCCGAGCACGCCCGAGCCGAGCGCGAGAGCGAGGAACGGGTGGGTCCGCAGCTTGGTGATCAGCAGCACGATGACCGCGATGCCGGCCAGGGCGGCCACGATCAGGCGGGTGTCGTGGCCGCTCCACGCGGCCGCGCCGGCGAGTGGGGTCATGAGGGGGGTCATCCGGGGGCTCCTCCGACGGTCCGTGCGGTAGCCGCTGCCCCGCAGGAGCCCTCCGAATCACATGCGCCCGCCCCGCCGGAGCACGCGCCCCGGGGCGGGAGGCCGGTCCCGCCCCGCGTCAGTCACCAGCCGCGGGCCTTCCACTCCGGCAGGTGCGGCCGCTCGGCACCGAGGGTGGTGTCCCTGCCGTGGCCGGGGTAGACCCAGGTCTCGTCGGGCAGGCGGTCGAAGATCCGTTCCACGACGTCGGTGAACAGCTGCTCGAACCGGGCCGGGTCCTTCTGCGTGTTGCCGACGCCGCCGGGGAACAGGGAGTCGCCGGTGAACAGATGGCGGTCCTGGTAGAGCAGCGCGATCGAGCCGGGGGTGTGGCCACGCAGGTGGATGACGTCCAGCGTCACCACGCCGACCGTCACCCGGTCGCCGTGCTCGACCTCCCTGGTCACCTTCACCGGCAGTTCGGGGGCGTCGAGCGGGTGGGCGACGGTCTGGGCTCCGGTGGCCCGCGCGACCTCCTCCAGGGCCATCCAGTGGTCGGGGTGCCGGTGGGTGGTCACGATCGCGCTGATCGGCATGTCGCCGATGAGCTCGAGCAGCCGGTCGGGCTCGGCCGCCGCGTCGATCAGCACCCCGTCGCCGGTCTCCGCGCACCGCAGCAGGTACGCGTTGTTGCCGAAGTCGCCGACCTCGATCTTCGAGATCGTCAGCCCCGGGACCTCGCGCACGTCGGCGGGCCCGTCCTTGGTGACGTTTCCGGTATAGGTCATGATCGTTCCTCTCTGGGTTCCCGGCTCCGGTTCCCGGCGGGCGGCCAGGACGGCGGTGGTTCGGCGGGCAGTTCCGCGGGGGACGGCCTCGGCCACGGCGGCGGGGACGGCGGCCCCCCGGCCGCGTCGCGCCGGAGGCGCGCGTCGGGAGTGTCGCGCCGGAGGCACGCGTCGGGAGTGTCGCGCCGGGGGCGCGCATCGGAGGTGCCGTGCCCGGTAGGCGCCTGTGACGCACCGAGTCGCAGGCCCGCGCCGTCGGTCCTGCCCGCGAGCCACGCGAGCAGCTCGCGCGGCGTCCCCTCCACGACGGGGCCGTCGCCGAGGCCCGTCCAGGTCCTCACGACCTCGCCGGTGCCCGGCTCGCGGGCGACGACCTCGCCCGCCGGGCTCTCACTGCCGAGCCAGAGCATCGTGTCGTGCAGCTCTCGTCTCACGTACGTCTCGGGCCAGTCGGCCCACCCGTAGCCTGCCCCGAGGTCGGCGTGGTGCACCTCGACCTCCCTGAGCCGCCGGATCGGGACGTACCAGGCGGGGTGGTCGGGCGGGTTCATCCCCGCGACCATCGCGGTCCACGCCTCGGCGGGCATCCCCCTGATCGCCGCCGCGAACCGCTCGGCGCTGTCGCGCAGGTCGGCGAGCTGCTCGGCGGCCGGGCGGGCCGCGCCCGCCTCGATGTCGGCCTCGCGGGCCCGCGCCGAGGCGTACTGCGGGGTGCGCACCCCCGTGCGCGCCCAGGACAGCAGGTTGACGTAGCTGTCGGCGTTGCGGGCGACGTGCGTGAGCACGTGCCCCCGCGTCCAGCCGGGCAGCAGGGACGGCGCGCGGAGATCCTCGTCGGTGAGGCGGGCGGCGGTCGCCAGCAGGCGCCCGGTCGCCTCGGCGAGCTCCCGCTCGATCTCGTCGATAACGGACATGGAGGCAATCATGGCCCCTGGCACCCCCGGCCGCCGTCCCCGCACCCGGCAGGGAAGAGGACGGCGTCCGCGGCGGTTGTATGAGCAGGGGTTTCCTGCGGATGGCAGGCACCGGTTTGACGAAGCTCATACCCTGGTTCACGGAGCGTGTCCCACACAGCACGCGGGGCCGCCCCCTCCGGCCGCCGGACGATGCCCCCCGAAATTGTCGGTGGCTCTGGATAGCCTGCCCGTGCACCTCCATTCACCTCATCGACCTATCGGGACCACCGTGGCTGACCGCCTGATCGTGCGTGGCGCACGCGAACACAATTTGAAGGACGTCTCGCTCGACCTCCCGCGAGACGCTCTGATCGTCTTCACCGGACTGTCGGGCTCCGGCAAGTCCAGCCTGGCCTTCGACACGATCTTCGCCGAGGGACAGCGGCGGTACGTGGAGTCCCTGTCCGCGTACGCCCGGCAGTTCCTGGGTCAGATGGACAAGCCCGACGTCGACTTCATCGAGGGCCTGTCCCCGGCCGTCTCCATCGACCAGAAGTCCACCAGCCGCAACCCCCGTTCGACCGTCGGCACGATCACCGAGGTCTACGACTATCTGCGTCTGCTGTGGGCGCGCATCGGCAAGCCGCACTGCCCGCAGTGCGCGCGCCCGATCGCCCGCCAGACGCCGCAGCAGATCGTGGACCGCGTGCTCGAGCTGGAGGAGGGCACCCGGTTCCAGGTCCTCGCCCCGATCGTCCGCGGCCGCAAGGGGGAGTACGCCGAGCTGTTCCGCGAGCTGCAGACCAAGGGCTACGCCCGGGCCCGCGTCGACGGCACGATCGTGCGCCTGGAGGAGCCGCCCACGCTCAAGAAGTACGAGAAGCACGACATCGAGGTGATCGTCGACCGTCTGTCGGTCAAGGAGAGCGCGCGGCGCCGGCTGACCGACTCGGTGGAGACGGCGCTGCAGCTGTCCGGCGGCACCATCACGCTCGACTTCGTCGACCTGCCCGACGACGACCCCAACCGTGAGCGCTTCTACTCCGAGCACCTCTACTGCCCCTACGACGACCTGTCGTTCGAGGAGCTCGAGCCGCGGTCGTTCTCGTTCAACTCGCCCTTCGGCGCCTGTCCCGAGTGCACCGGGCTCGGCACCCGCATGGAGGTCGATCCCGACCTCGTCGTCCCGGACCCCGAGCGCACGCTCGGCGACGGCGCGATCAGCCCGTGGGCGAACGGCCACACCAGCGACTACTTCGTGCGGCTGCTTGAGGCGCTGGGCAACACGCTCGGCTTCGACCTCGACACGCCGTGGGAGCGGCTGCCGAAGAAGGCGCACAAGGCGATCCTGCACGGCCACGACGAGCAGGTCCACATCCGCTACAGCAACCGGTACGGCAGGCAGCGGTCGTACTACACCGACTTCGAGGGCGTGATCCCCTGGGTGCAGCGCCGGCACGCCGAGTCGGAGAGCGACGCCAGCCGCGAGCGGTTCGAGGGCTTCATGCGCGAGGTCCCCTGCCCGGCCTGCAAGGGCCGCCGCCTCAAGCCGGTCTCGCTGGCCGTGACCGTCGGGGACGCCTCGATCGCCGAGATCTCGGCGATGTCGATCGCCGACTGCGCGAAGTTCCTGTCCGGCCTGCGGCTGTCGGAGCGGGACATGCACATCGCGGAGCGGGTGGTCAAGGAGATCAACGCCCGGCTGGGCTTCCTGCTCGACGTCGGCCTCGACTACCTCACGCTCGACCGCGCCGCCGGCACGCTCGCCGGTGGCGAGGCGCAGCGGATCAGGCTGGCCACGCAGATCGGCTCCGGCCTGGTCGGCGTGCTGTACGTGCTGGACGAGCCGTCCATCGGACTGCACCAGCGGGACAACCAGCGACTGCTGGAGACGCTGATCCGGCTGCGCGACATGGGCAACACGCTGATCGTTGTCGAGCACGACGAGGACACGATCGCCGCCGCCGACTGGGTGGTCGACATCGGCCCCGGCGCGGGCGAGCACGGCGGCCAGGTCGTCGTGTCCGGCACCGTGCAGGAGCTGCTCGCCAGCGAGGAGTCGCTGACCGGCGCGTACCTGTCGGGCCGAAAGGCGATCACCGTGCCGGAGATCCGGCGCCCGCGGGACAGGAAGCGGCAGCTCGTCGTAAAGGGCGCCCGCGAGCACAACCTCAAGGGAGTGGACGTCGAGTTCCCGCTCGGCGTCTTCACCGCGGTCACCGGCGTCTCGGGGTCCGGCAAGTCGACGCTGGTCAACGACATCCTCTACGCGGCGCTGGCCAAGGAGCTGAACGGCGCGAAGACCGTGCCGGGACGCCACTCCCGGGTGGTCGGCACCGACCTGGTGGACAAGGTCGTCCACGTCGACCAGTCGCCGATCGGCCGCACGCCGAGGTCCAACCCGGCGACGTACACGGGCGTCTTCGACCACGTGCGCAAGTTGTTCGCCGCCACGACCGAGGCGAAGGTCCGCGGCTACCTGCAGGGCCGCTTCAGCTTCAACGTCAAGGGCGGGCGCTGCGAGGCCTGCTCCGGCGACGGCACCATCAAGATCGAGATGAACTTCCTGCCGGACGTCTACGTCCCCTGTGAGGTCTGCCACGGCGCCCGGTACAACCGGGAGACGCTGGAGGTCCACTACAAGGGCAAGACGATCTCAGAGGTCCTCGACATGCCGATCGAGGAGGCGCTGGGGTTCTTCGAGGCGATCCCCGCCATCCGCCGTCACCTGCAGACGCTGCACGACGTCGGTCTCGGGTACGTACGGCTGGGCCAGCCGGCGACCACGCTGTCGGGCGGCGAGGCGCAGCGGGTGAAGCTCGCCTCCGAACTGCAGCGGCGATCGACCGGCCGGACGGTGTACGTGCTGGACGAGCCCACCACCGGCCTGCACTTCGAGGACATCCGGCGGCTGCTCGGCGTGCTCAACCGGCTGGTGGACGCCGGCAACACGGTGATCGTCATCGAGCACAACCTCGACGTCATCAAGACCGCCGACTGGATCGTCGACATGGGGCCCGAAGGCGGCTCCGGGGGCGGCAGGGTCGTCGCCGCCGGCACGCCCGAGCAGATCGCCCGGGTCGAGGAGAGCCACACCGGCGCCTTCCTCCGCAAGATTCTGGGCGTATGAGTATTCGTCTCATCTTCTCTCCCTACTCTTCTCCTTCCGACCGCGTCACCCTGAACCGGCCACGGGGTGATGGCCGTACCTGAGAGCACACAGGGTGACGCGTCGCGCAGGGGAAGACCCGGGGCCGTGGACGTCCCGGGCCGCCGCATCAGGGAAGGATGAGCATGACGGATACGACACGCCGGGCCGTGATCTTCGGCGCCGGGGGCGCCGGGCTGGCCGTGGCGCTGAGCGCGTGCGGTGCCTCCGACGGGGACGACACGGCGTCGGCGGGCCAGGGCACGTCCCAGGACGGCCAGTCTCAGGGAGCACAGGGCGGGGGCGAGATCGCGAAGACCTCCGACATCCCCCAGGGCGGCGGCAAGGTCTTCAAGGACCAGGACGTCGTCATCACGCAGCCGGAGGCCGGCACGTTCAAGGCGTTCAGCGCGACCTGCACCCACCAGGGCTGCCCGGTCGCCAGCGTCTCGAACAACGAGATCGTCTGCCCGTGCCACGGCAGCAAGTTCAGCGCCAAGGACGGTGCCGTGACCAACGGACCGGCCACCAAGCCGCTCGCGGAGAAGACCATCACGGTGAGCGGCGACAGCATCACCCTCGCGTAGGGGCGCCGTAGAGCGCGCCGCCGCCTGCCGGACGCGGGGATCCCGCGCGGAGGCGGCGGTCGCCCGACGGCTCCGGTTCCACGGCTCGCGGAACCCTTAGGCGCGAATCCTCCGGCTCGCGAACCCCGCGCGATGCCGGCCGGGCCGCGCCGGAGAGCTCGTCCCGGGCACGGGACCGGTGCGGCCGCCGCGCGACGGCAGATGAGACGTCACGCCGGCGGCCGCGATCGTGCCCGCCGGGCACTCGCGGGGACGACCGGACCATCTGATCTACATCGTAAAGACGGGCTCACGTCCCACGCGCGGGGACCCGCCCAGGGGCCCACGCGGACGGCGGGATCGGTCGGCCGGGATTGTCGGCGAGGCCCAGTAGTCTTTGGGTGTGGCGGATCCGGCAACCTATCGACCGGCGCCCGGATCGATCCCCGAGTCGCCAGGCGTCTATCGCTTCCGCGACCCGGGCGGCCGGGTGATCTACGTGGGCAAGGCGAAGAGCCTGCGGCAGCGGCTCAACTCGTACTTCGCGGACTTCGCCGGCCTGCACCCGCGGACGCAGACCATGCTCACGACCGCGGCGTCCGTGGACTGGACGGTGGTCGGCACCGAGGTCGAGGCGCTCCAGCTCGAATACTCCTGGATCAAGGAGTTCGACCCCCGGTTCAACGTCAAGTACCGCGACGACAAGTCGTACCCGTACCTGGCCGTGACGATGGGGGAGGACTTCCCCCGGGTGCAGGTGATGCGCGGGGCCAAGCGTAAGGGCACCCGCTACTTCGGCCCCTACTCGCACGCCTGGGCCATCCGGGAGACCGTCGACCTGCTGCTGCGCGTCTTCCCCGTGCGGACGTGCTCGGCCGGGGTCTTCAAGCGGGCGGGGCAGATCGGCCGTCCCTGCCTGCTGGGATACATCGACAAGTGCTCGGCGCCCTGCGTCGGCCGGGTCACCCCCGAGGAGCATCGCGCCCTCGCCGAGGACTTCTGCGACTTCATGGCCGGCAACACCGGGCGCTTCATCAAGCGGCTGGAACGCGATATGCGCGACGCGGCGGCCGTGGAGGAGTACGAGCGGGCCGCGCGGCTGCGGGACGACATCCAGGCGCTGCAACGGGCTCTGGAGAAGCAGACGGTCGTGCTCGGCGACGGCACCGACTGCGACGTGATCGCCCTCGCGGAGGATCCGCTGGAGGCGGCGGTCCAGGTCTTCTACGTGCGCGGCGGCCGCATCCGCGGACAGCGCGGCTGGGTGGTGGACAAGGTGGAGGAGGCCACCCCCGGCGAGCTGGTGGAGCAGTTCCTGCTCCAGATGTACGGCGAGGCGACGATTCCCCGCGAGATCCTCGTGCCGGCGCGGCCCCCGGACGAGACCGCGCTGATCGAGCTGTTGAGCGAGCAGCGGGGCTCCCGGGTCGACCTGCGCGTTCCCCAGCGCGGTGACAAGAAGAGCCTCATGGAGACGGTGGAGCGCAACGCCAAGGAGTCGCTCGCCCAGCACAAGCTGCGCCGCGCCAGCGACCTGACCACGCGCAGCCGGGCCCTGCAGGAGATCGCCGACGCCCTCGATCTCGACCAGGCGCCGCTGCGGATCGAGTGCTACGACGTGTCGCACATCCAGGGCGAGAACGTCGTGGCCTCGATGGTGGTCTTCGAGGACGGCCTGGTCCGCAAGAGCGAGTACCGCCGCTTCTCCATCAGGACCGCGGAAGGCGACGTCGCCTCGATCTACGAGGTGATCTGCCGGCGGTTCAAGCGCTACCTGGAGGAGCGGGCGGAGACGGGCGAATTGGACGCCGACGCGGACGACGCGGGCGAGCGCGAGGCCGGGCACGGAGCCGGGACGCCCATCGACCCGGAGACCGGCCGTCCCCGCAAGTTCGCCTACCCGCCCAACCTCGTGGTGGTGGACGGCGGCCCGGCGCAGGCGGCGGCCGCCCAGCGTGCCCTGGACGAGCTCGGCATCGACGACGTCGCCGTGTGCGGCCTGGCCAAGCGGCTGGAGGAGGTGTGGCTGCCCGGCGACGACCAGCCCGTGATCCTGCCGCGCAGCAGCGAGGGGCTTTACCTGTTACAGCGCGTCCGTGACGAAGCGCACAGGTTCGCCATCACCTACCATCGGACGAAGAGGTCGAAATCGCTCAAAGAGAGCGCGCTCGACCAGGTGCCGGGCCTGGGCCCGGCACGCCGTCAGGCCCTGCTGCGTCACTTCGGCTCGGTGAAGCGGCTGCGGGAGGCGAGCGCGGAGGAGATCCGCGAGGTCCCCGGCATCGGCCGCGCGACCGCCGAGGCCATCGTCGCGGCGCTGCGCGGTGAGAGCCCGTCCCCGGCCGGGCAGGGGTCGTGACGTGCCCGCGCGAGCATCGCGGCATGTCCCGTCCCCAGCCGGACCAGGGCAGGGGCAGCAGGGAGGGCACCATGGGAGTTGCCCGGCGTGGCGGTGGCGCGATCAGGTGAAGAGGTGTCATGCTCCGGCACCAGAGAGTCCCCGCGGGGCACGCCAGGTCCCGGCGGCCGTCCCGGCGCGGGCGCCGGACGAGGGCGGGGCTGACGTTGGGCGAGCTGACATGGGCGGCAAGGCGGTGAGCGGGCGATGAGCACGACTGAGCCGGCATTCGTGGTGATCACTGGAATGTCGGGGGCGGGGCGGAGCACCGCCGCGAAGTCTCTGGAGGATCTCGGCTGGTACGTGATCGACAACCTGCCGCCGGGGCTGCTGTCCTCGCTCGCCGAGGAGGCGGGCCGGGTGAACATGGCGACCGACCGGGTCGCGGCCGTGGTCGACGTGCGCAGCCTCGCCTTCACCACCGACCTCAACGCGGCGATCGAGGAGCTCGACGGGCGCGGCGTCGGCGTCCGGGTGGTGTTCCTGGAGGCCAGCGACGAGGAACTGGTCCGCAGGTTCGAGAACGTCAGGCGGCCCCACCCGCTGCAGGGCGACGGGCGGCTCGTCGACGGCATCGACCGTGAGCGCGGCATCCTGCGCGAGGTCCGCGCCAACGCCGATCTCGTCATCGACACGTCACTGCTGAACGTCCACGAACTGCGCAAGAAGATCGTGTCGTTCTTCGGCGGCGAGGACCGGCCCGGGCTGAAGGTCAACGTGGTGTCCTTCGGCTACAAGTACGGCCTGCCGGTCGACGCCGACCTCGTCGTGGACTGCCGGTTCCTGCCCAACCCCCACTGGGTGCCGGAACTGCGGCCCATGAACGGGCTCGACGCCCCCGTGCGCGACTACGTGCTCAGCCAGCCGGGCGCCAAGGAGTTCCTCGACGGATACGAGGAGGTCCTCGGCGTCGTGGCCGCCGGATACACCCGCGAGGGCAAGGGCTACGCCACCCTCGCGGTGGGCTGCACCGGAGGCAAGCACCGCAGCGTCGCGATGGCCGAGCAGCTCGGCGCGCGCCTGCGCGAGCGCGGCATGGACGTCCAGGTCAGCCACCGGGACGTGGGCCGCGAGTGACGGCTTCCGGCCGCCGCGCGGCGGAGGCGGTCCCCTCAGGGCGTACGGTGGCGGGCACCGGCCCGTGACGGGTCCGGGCCCGCACCGCGGCCGCCGAGGAGCGCGCCCGGTCCCGGCCGCGGCGGCCGGAAGGGCGCGACCGATCAGCACGACGTGAGCGCCACGGCTCCGCAGAGCGGCGCTCGTGGCGCGGCGAGGAGGACGATGAAGGACCCCGCCGCGGAAGCCGCGGAACCCCCCGTCCCCCGACATCCCCCGACGTCCCCCACCCCCGGCAGACCGATGTTCCCCCACCAGTCCGAGACCGCCGCGAGCGGTCCCAAGGTCGTCGCCCTCGGCGGCGGCCACGGCCTCTACGCCTCCCTGTCGGCCCTCAGGACCGTCACCGACGACCTGACGGCGGTGGTGACGGTGGCCGACGACGGCGGCTCCAGCGGGCGCCTCAGGCGCGAACTGGGGGTGCTGCCGCCCGGTGACCTGCGGATGGCGCTCGCGGCCCTGTGCGGCGACGACGAGTGGGGCAAGACCTGGAGCGAGGTCGTCCAGCACCGTTTCAGGAGCGAGGGCGAGCTGCACGGCCACGCCGTCGGCAACCTCCTCATCGTCGCGCTCTGGGAGCTGCTGGAGGATCCCGTCGTCGGCCTGGAGTGGGTGGGCCGGCTGCTCGGCGCGCACGGCCGCGTGCTGCCCATGGCCTCCGTGCCGCTCGACATCCAGGCCGAGGTCGAACTGGACGGGCTGATCACGACGGTGCGCGGGCAGGTCGCCTGCGCGCTGACGCCAGGGCGGGTTCGCTCCATCTCGCTGCTGCCGCCCGACCCGCCCGCCTGCCCACAGGCGATCGAGGCGATCGAGGCGGCCGACTGGGTGGTGTTCGGGCCGGGCTCCTGGTTCACCAGCGTGCTGCCGCATCTCAAGGTGCCCGGGCTCGCCCGGGCGCTGCACGAGACGAGCGCCAGGCGGCTGGTGATCCTCAACCTCGCACCGCAGGTGGGGGAGACCGACGGCTTCTCGCCCGAACGGCACCTGGAGGTGCTCAGGGAGCACGCCCCCGCGCTGCTCGTCGACGCCGTGGTCGCGGACGGCGCCGTGGTCGCCGACCCGGGGGCGCTGGAGAAGGCGGCGTCGTCGATGGGCGGCCGGGTCGTTTTGGCCGATGTGGCCGCCTCTGACGGATCCGCGCGGCACGACGGACCACGTCTTGCCGCTGTCCTGGATGAGATTTTCCGCGAGAAGCGGTGATTGCGTGCGCACAAGGTGCGAGAGACTGGCGGGCAGAGTCTGTTTGGGGGAGGACACGCGCTGATGGCCATGACGGGTGTGGTGAAAGACGAGCTGAGCCGCCTTCCGGTGCTCAAGCCCTGCTGCCGGAAGGCGGAGGTGTCCACGCTGCTGCGCTTCGCCAGCGGGCTGCACCTGGTGGGCGGGCGCATCGTGATCGAGGCCGAGCTCGACACCAACGCCACCGCCCGCAGGCTGATCAAGGACATCGGCGAGGTCTTCGGGCACAAGGCCGAGGTGCTGGTCCTGGCCCCCGCGGGGCTGCGCAAGGGCTCACGCTACGTCGTGCGCGTCTACAAGGACGGCGAGGCGCTGGCCCGGCAGACCGGTCTGATCGACAACCACGGGCGTCCCGTGCGGGGGCTGCCCCGGCAGGTGGTCTCGGGGGCCACCTGTGACGCGGAGGCGGCCTGGCGGGGCGCGTTCCTCGCGCACGGATCGCTGACCGAGCCGGGCCGGTCGATGTCGCTGGAGGTGACCTGCCCCGGCCCCGAGGCGGCGCTGGCCCTGGTCGGCTCGGCCCGGCGGCTCAAGATCCACGCCAAGGCCCGCGAGGTGCGCGGCGTCGACCGCGTGGTGGTGCGCGACGGCGACGCGATCAGCGCGCTGCTGACCCGGCTCGGCGCCCACGACAGCGTGCTGGCCTGGGAGGAGCGGCGGATGCGCCGCGAGGTGCGGGCCACCGCCAACCGCCTGGCCAACTTCGACGACGCGAACCTGCGCAGGTCGGCCCGGGCGGCCGTCGCCGCGGGGGCGAGGGTGCAGCGGGCGCTGGAGATCCTCGGCGACGACGCCCCCGAGCACCTCGTGATCGCCGGCCGGCTGCGGGTCGAGCACAAGCAGGCGTCCTTGGAGGAGCTCGGCCAGATCGCCGACCCGCCGCTGACCAAGGACGCCATCGCCGGGCGCATCCGGCGCCTGCTCGCCATGGCCGACAAGCGCGCCCAGGACCTCGGCATCGCCAACACCGAGGCCAACCTCACCGCCGACATGCTCGCCCAGTAGCGGTCCCCGTTCGATTCCGTCCCCGGACGCCGGGGACGGCGTCGCCGTGCCGTCCCCGGCGGCCCGATCGCGCGTCGCGGAGGCAGGCCCCGCGGTCCCGGGAAACGGGGGGACGGCGGGGTCCGCGCCATGGGAAAGGACCCGCTCACCGGCGTGTCCGGCCTGACACGCCGTCAAAGTGCGGCCCGGTGGTCTACACCAATTTGGGTCCGATAAGGTCTGTCATTGAGGTTTAACACAGCCCTGGCGCCGGTAGTCCGGCGCACGACGTACGAGGAGATCGGTTCCGTGAGCATCCGCGTAGGCGTCAACGGCTTCGGCCGTATCGGCCGCAACTTCTGGCGCGCTGTGGCGGCCAGCGGCAAGGACATCGAGGTCGTCGCCGTCAACGACCTCACCGACAACGCCACGCTGGCCCACCTGCTGAAGTACGACAGCATCCTGGGCCGCCTGCCGTACGAGGTCAAGGCCTCGGCGGACGAGATCACCGTTGACGGCAAGGCGATCAAGGCGTTCGCCGAGCGCGACCCCGCCAAGCTGCCCTGGGGCGACCTCGGCGTGGACGTCGTCGTCGAGTCGACCGGTCTGTTCACCGACGCCACCAAGGCCAAGGTGCACGCCGACAACGGCGCGAAGAAGGTCATCATCTCCGCTCCGGCGAAGAACGAAGACGTGACGATCGTCATGGGCGTGAACCACGACAAGTACGACCCGGCCGCTCACACGATCATCTCGAACGCCTCCTGCACCACCAACTGCCTGGCCCCGATGGCCAAGGTCATCAACGACACCTTCGGTATCGAGAAGGGTCTGATGACCACCATCCACGCCTACACGCAGGACCAGAACCTGCAGGACGGCCCGCACAAGGACCTGCGCCGCGCCCGCGCCGCCGCGCTGAACATCGTCCCGACCTCCACCGGCGCCGCCAAGGCCATCGGCCTGGTGCTGCCGGAGCTGAAGGGCAAGCTCGACGGCTACGCGCTGCGCGTGCCGATCCCGACGGGCTCGGCCACCGACCTCACGGTCGAGGTCGGCCGCGAGACCACCGTCGAGGAGGTCAACGCCGCGCTGAAGGCCGCCGCCGAGGGCGCGCTCAAGGGCTACCTCAGCTACACCGAGGACGAGATCGTCTCCAGCGACATCGTCACCGACCCGTCGTCCTGCATCTTCGACGCCGGCCTCACCAAGGTCATCGGCAACCAGGTCAAGGTCGTCGGCTGGTACGACAACGAGTGGGGCTACTCCAACCGCCTCGTGGACCTCATCGAGTACGTGGGCGCCTCCCTCTGATGATCGGAATCGACGAGCTCGACGTGAAGGGCCGGCGCGTGTTCGTGCGCGCCGACCTCAACGTCCCCCTCGACGGGGAGACGATCACCGACGACGGCCGCATCCGGGCGTCGGTGCCGACGATCAGGAAGCTGGTCGAGCGCGGCGCGAGGGTCGTCGTCGCCGCCCACCTCGGCCGTCCCAAGGGCTCGGTCACGCCGAAGTACTCGCTCGCCCCGGTCTCCCGGCGGCTGGCCGAGCTGCTCGGCGAGGACGTGGCCTTCGCCGCCGACGTGGTGGGCGAGTCCGCGCAGAGCGTGGTGGCGGGCCTGCAGGACGGGCAGGTCGCCCTCCTGGAGAACCTGCGCTTCGAGCCGGGCGAGGAGTCCAAGGACGACGCGGTCAGGGGCGAGTTCGCCGACAAGCTGGCCGCCCTCGCCGAGCTCTACGTCGGCGACGGCTTCGGCGCGGTGCACCGCAAGCACGCCAGCGTCTACGACCTGCCCAAGCGGCTGCCGCACGCGGCGGGCGACCTGGTCCTCGCCGAGGTCGAGGTGCTGCGCAAGCTCACCGAGGACCCGGCCAGGCCGTACGTCGTCGTGCTGGGCGGCGCGAAGGTCTCCGACAAGCTCGGCGTGATCGCGAACCTGCTGTCCAAGGTGGACCGCCTGCTCGTCGGCGGCGGCATGGCCTACACCTTCCTGAAGTCGCAGGGCCACGAGGTGGGCAAGTCGCTGCTGCAGGAGGACCAGATCGACCAGGTCAAGGGCTTCCTCGACGAGGCGGCCTCCCGCGGGGTCGAGCTGGTGCTGCCGGTGGACGTGCTCGCCGCCACGGAGTTCGGCGCCGACGCGCCGTACGAGGTCGTGGACGCGACCGCGATCCCGGCCGACCGCGAGGGCCTGGACATCGGCCCCCGCACCCGGGAGCTGTTCGCCTCGAAGCTGGCCGACGCCCAGACGGTGTTCTGGAACGGCCCGATGGGCGTGTTCGAGTTCGAGGCGTTCTCCGGCGGCACCCGCGCGGTGGCCGAGGCGCTGGTGAGCTCCGAGGCGTTCACCGTGGTCGGCGGCGGCGACTCGGCGGCGGCCGTGCGCAAGCTCGGCCTGCCCGAGGACGGTTTCTCGCACATTTCCACCGGTGGTGGCGCGAGCCTCGAGTACCTCGAAGGCAAGACGCTGCCCGGACTCGCGGCGCTGGAGGAGTAGATGGCTCGCAAGCCGCTGTTCGCCGGCAACTGGAAGATGAACCTCAATCATCTCGAGGCCATCAACCTGGTGCAGAAGCTGGCGTTCACGTTGACCGACCGCGACTACGACAAGGCGGACGTGGCGGTCATTCCGCCGTTCACCGACCTGCGTAGCGTGCAGACGCTGGTGGACGCGGACAAGCTCCGCATCGCCTACGGCGCCCAGGACCTGTCGGCCCAGGACTCCGGGGCGTACACCGGGGAGATCTCCGGGGGCATGCTGGGCAAGCTCGGCTGCACCTACGTGCTCGTGGGGCACTCGGAGCGGCGGCAGTACCACGCCGAGGACGAGGCGCTGTGCAACGCCAAGGTCAAGGCCGCCTACCGGCACTCGCTGACGCCCATCCTGTGCGTGGGCGAGGGGCTGCCGGTGCGTCAGGAGGGCCGCCACGTCGAGCACACGCTGGCGCAGCTCGACGGCGCGCTGGAGGGCGTCCCCGCCGAGCAGGTGAAGTCCATCGTGATCGCGTACGAGCCGGTCTGGGCGATCGGCACCGGCGAGGTCGCCACCCCGAAGGACGCCCAGGAGGTCTGCGGCGCCATCAGGACGCGACTCGCCGAGCTCTACGGTGACGATGTGGCCTCTGTTGTCCGTATCCTTTACGGTGGCTCGGTGAAGTCGGACAACGTCGCCGGCATCATGGCGGAGGCCGACATCGACGGCGCCCTCGTGGGAGGGGCCAGCCTCGACGCGGGAGAATTCGCCAAGATCTGCCGATTCGGCGAGACCGCCGGCTAGCTGAGCCGTTTGGGGGGTGCGACTTGACAACAGGTCGTACCCTCGAAGAACACAATTGAATCGTCACGCCGATGGCATCGTGCACAACGCGTCGTGCACGCCCGGACATAGGAACAGGTCTACGGTGACAATCGGAATCTCCATCGCCCTCATCCTGTCGAGCGCTCTGATGGTGCTGCTCGTCCTGCTCCACAAGGGCAAGGGCGGCGGTCTGTCGGACCTGTTCGGAGGCGGGTTCTCGTCGTCCTTCGGCGGTTCGTCGGTGGTGGAGCGCAACCTGGACCGCCTCACCATCATCACGGGCATCGTCTGGTTCGTCTGCATCATCGCGCTGGGCCTGCTGCTCAAGCCGTAGCGGACGGCCTCCGGCCACGCGTGACAGAGATTCACCTCCCCCCGTCCGCGGGGCGATCGAGCAAGGAGTTCTTCGGTGGGTAGTGGCAACGCGATCCGTGGCAGCCGAGTCGGCGCTGGCCCCATGGGAGAGGCCGAACGCGGCGAGGCCGCCCCCCGTGTGCGGGTCTCGTTCTGGTGCGCGAACATGCACGAGACGCGCCCGAGCTTCGCCAGCGACGCGGCCGTTCCCGAGTTCTGGGACTGCCCGCGGTGCGGACTGCCGGCCGGGCAGGACCAGTCGAACCCGCCCGCTCCGCCGAAGAACGAGCCGTACAAGACGCACCTCGCGTACGTGAAGGAGCGCCGTAGCGACAAGGACGGCGCGCAGATCCTCGCCGAGGCGCTGGAGCGGCTGCGCTCCTCCTCCCGCCCGATCTACTGATCCGGACGCCCGGTTCACCGATCCGGGCAACTGTGCAGGCCCTTCCCGCTCAGGCGGGGAGGGCCTTCATGTATGCGCGGGCCTCCGGTCGGCGGAGCGGTACACGGTGATCCGGAACCCGCACTTGCGGGTGACGCCGGCGAAAGGCCGCGGCGAGCCGGGCTCCGGCCTGCTCGGCGCTGTCCGCGAGAGTGCCGATGGTCAGGGCGCCGGCCGCGGCGGCGACCCGGGCGCGCACCCGCTCGGCCTGCTCCAGCAGCGCGCGTGCCTCGTCGTAGAGCGCGGCCCCGGCGGCGGTCAGCGTGACGCCGGTGGGCGAGCGGCGCAGCAGGAGGGCGCCGAGGTCGGCTTCCAACTGCCGGACGGCACGGCTCAGCGGCGGCTGGGTCATGTGCAGGCGTGCGGCGGCCCGCCCGAAGTGGCGCTCCTCGGCGACCGCCACGAAGTAGCGCAGCGAGCGTAGGTCCATCATCGGCGACGATGCCGGCACGGTATCGGCCGTGCGCAACCGGTGTTGGACGCGGCGGAGCATCCGGCAATGGACTGGAGCGGCCCGATCATCGGGCTCTCCGAGAAGTGGATGCCATGTCTGAACACGTGCTGCCCGAGCCCGTCGTGCGGATCGAGGAGGTGCGGGAGCTCGCCCGCGACCTGGTGGTGATCCCCAACCGCCGGGTGCAGCTGGTGCCCAACATCGGCCTCATCGGCGGCACGCATTCCGTGCTGGTCGTCGAGACCGGAATGGGCCCGCGGAACGCCGAGACCGTGCTCGCGTTCGCGGCGGAGCACGCGGCCGGCCGCAGGCTGTACCTGACCACGACGCACTTCCACCCGGAGCACGCGTTCGGGGCGCAGGTGTTCGCCGGAGAGGCGACGTTCCTGGTCAACCGGGCGCAGGCCGAGGACCTGACCGCGAAGGGCGCCGCCTACCTCGACATGTTCCGGGGCCTCGGCGAGCCGGTCGCCCGGCAGCTTGAGGGCGTCGAGATCGCCACCCCGGACGTCGTCTACGACGACGCGTACGACCTCGACCTGGGCGGCAGGGTGGTGCGCCCGCGGGCCGCCGGCCGGGCGCACAGCAGGGGCGACCAGGTGATCACGGTCCCCGACGCCGGGGTGATGTTCACCGGCGACCTCGTGGAGGCCGGGCAGTTCGCCATCTTCCCGTGGTTCCCGCCGTACGACACCGACGTGTCGGGCACCCGCTGGATCAGCGTGATGCGGAGGCTGGCCGACGCGTCGCCGCGCGTGGTGCTGCCCGGTCACGGCGACGTCGGCGGCCCGCGGCTGATCGCCGACGTCCGCGACTACCTCGAACTGCTGCGCGACGAGACCTGGGCGCGCCGGGACTCGGCCGTGGGCGAGCAGACGATCGTCGAGGAGGTGAGGGCGCTCATGATCGAGCGGCACCCGGAGTGGGCCGGCCGGGAATGGATCGAGAAGGGTGTCGGCTGCCTGTGCGCCGAGCACCCCGCGTGACGCGCACCCGGCGGGCCTGCGGGGGAGCGGGTCCAGAGGCCGCATCCGTAGGCCGGCACCACGGCCTGGATCCGTCGCGGGCCCCGAGCTCGGCCATGACCCGGGAGACATGCGTCTTCACGGTGGCCTCGCCGACGAACAGTTCGGCGGCGATCTCGGTGTTCGACAGACCTCCGGGCCGTCAGCCTCCGGACCTCCGTCTCGCGCGGCGTCGGCCTGTCCACGGCTCCGGCGTTCCTCGCCATCGTGGTCGCCGCGTACTCGCTCGGCGCGTACGCGGCGACGTGGCCGCTCGTCGCGGGCCTGAGCGCCGCACGCGAGATCCTCGCCCCAGGCCGCCCTTCCTCCGGGCGTGCCGGCCTGCGGGGAGGCGACGACCTCGACCAGGGTGACCACGATCACCACGGCGACCGCCGTCGCCGGGCGGCGGCGCCGGTGGGCGATCCCGGCGCGCCTGCCGTACCGGCCGGCCCAGGCCGGCCTCCTCACCGCCGCGCAAGCACCGTCCCCGTCAGCCGTGCACCTGCTCGCCGTCGAGGAACGTCATGACGACCTTGGTGGTCCAGATGTCCTTCGGGTCGAGCGTGAAGGGGTCGCGGTCGAGGACGACGAGGTCGGCCGGGCGGCCCTCCTCGATCACCCCGGCGGGGGAGCGGTTGATCCAGGCCGAGCCCTCGGTGTAGGCCGTCATGATCGTCCGTAGGTCGAGGCTCTGCTCGGGCAGGAACGGCGTCTGGGCCGTGGGGTACGTCGCGTGGACGGAGCCGCCCGGCTCGGTGCGGTTGACCGCCACGTGCATGGCCTCCAGGGGGTCGGCCGAGGAGACCGGCCAGTCCGAGCCCCCGGCGAAGCGGGTGCCGTGCCGTACCAGGTCGGCGAAGGGGTACTGCCAGGACGCGCGCTCCTCGCCGAGGTAGGGGATGCACAGCTCGTCCATCTGCAGGTGGTGGGTGGCCCACAGCGCCTGCAGGTTGGCCGTCACACCGAGCTCGGCGAAGCGCGGCACGTCCTGCGGTGTGATGATCTGCACGTGCGCGATGTGGTGCCGGTTGTCGGGGTCGGTGCCGGTCAGCGCGTCGAGCGCCTCGCGCACGGCCCGCTCGCCGATGGCGTGGAAGTGCACCTGGAAGCCCAGGGCGTCGAGCTCCTTGACGTACCCGTCGAGCAGCGCCGGGTCGACGTACGACAGGCCGGTGCCGCCGCAGCGGCAGTAGGGCTCGATGACGGCGGCGGTGAAGTTCTCCGGGATGCCGTCCTGCATGATCTTCACCGACGTCGCCCGGAAACGGTCCAGGCCCTTGGCCGTCGCGCGCCGCTCGACCAGCTCGGGGATCTGCTCGGCGCCGCGGGTGCGGTCCCACCACAGGGCGCCGACGACCCGCGCCCGCAGGCGTCCCGAGGAGGCGGCGGACAGGTAGGCGGGCAGCTGGTCGTCCGACCCGGCGTACGACCCGACGATGGCGTCCTGCCAGCCGGTGATGCCCAGCGAGAACAGGTGGGACTGCGCGTCCATCAGGGCGGCGTCGACGTCGGCCGGGGTGGGGCGCGGGGTGAGCAGGCCGACGAGGTCCATCGCGCCCTCGTGCAGCACGCCGCTCGGCGTTCCGTCGGGGTCGCGCTCGATGCGGCCGTCCGCGGGGTCGGGGGTGTCCTTGGTGATCCCGGCGACCTCCAGGGCCCGCGTGTTGACCCAGGCGGCGTGGTGGTCGCGCTGCACGAAGTACGCGGGGCGGTCGAGGAAGTCGAGCTGGGACCGGTGGGGGAGGCCGCCGGGGAAGGCCGACATGTCCCAGCCGCCGCCGTCGATCCACTCCCTGCCCGGATTGTTCGCCGCGTAGCCGGCGATCACCGTGGTGTAGGCGTCGAGGCCGTACACCTCGGACAGGTCGCACTTGGCCCGCTCCAGCCCGGCCTGCACCGGGTGGACGTGGGCGTCGGTGAACCCCGGCGTCAGCAGGCCGCCGCCGAGGTCCACCGGCTCGGCGCCCGGCGCCAGCCGTACGAGGTCGGCCTCGGCGCCGACGGCGGCGATGACGCCGTCGCGGACGAGGACCGCCTCGGCGAAGCCGCCGGGGACGAAGACGCGGCCGCCGCGGAACAAGATGGTGGAGCTCAAGGGTGTCGTGTCCTTCTTCGAGATGTACGGGTGTCCCGCGAACAGCGCGAGATCACGGGGGCTAGTGGCCGGTGATCCTGTCGGCGATCCTGGCCAGTACGGACGTCCTGGCCATGCCCCTGCCCTCACGGGCGTCGGCCAGGCGGTAGAGACGGTACATCGAGTGGACGCCGAGCCAGCGCAGCGGCTCCGGCTCCCAGGCGCGCACCCGCCGGTCCACCCACGGCATGCGGGTCAGGCCGGTGTCGCGGCGCAGCACCAGGTCGCGCAGCGTGCGCCCGGCGAGGTTCGTGGTGGTCACGCCGTGGCCCGTGTAGCCGCCCGCCCAGCCGAGGCCGGTCGCGGGGTCCACGTGGACGGCCGAGCACCAGTCGCGCGGCACGCCGAGCACCCCCGACCAGGCGTGCTCCACCCGCGACCCGGCGACGGCGGGGAAGAACGCGACCAGCAGGTCCCACAGGGCGTCGACGGTCCAGGTGTGCGTGTGCCCCCGCTCGTCGACCCTCGACCCGTACAGGTACGGCCTGCCGCGGCCGCCGAAGGCGATGCGGTCGTCGGCCGTCCGCTGGGCGTACATGTAGTAGTGCGCCATGTCGCCGAGCAGTTCGCGGCCCTGCCAGCCGATCTCCGCCCAGACCTTCTCCGGCAGCGGCGCGGTGACGATCAGCGAGCTGTTCATCGGCAGCCAGTCGCGGTGGTGGCCGGCGATGGTCGCGGTGAACCCCTCGGTGCAGCGCAGGACGTGGTCCGCCCTCACCGTCCCGTACGGCGTGACCGCCCGGCCCGGCGCGATCTCGGTGACGGGCGTCCGCTCGTAGATCTCGACGCCGAGGTCCCGTACGGCCCGCGCGAGGCCGCGGACGAGCTTGGCCGGCTGGATCCTGGCGCAGTGCGGGCTCCAGGTGGCTCCCGTCGCCCCCGCCACCCGCAGCCGCTCGTTCATCTCGCCGGTGGTCAGCAGCCGGACGTCGTCGCGGTCCCAGCCCCACTCGCGCTGCGCCGCCAGCTCCTCGCGCAACCGCAGCGCCTGCGCCGGGCCGCGGGCGACCGTGAGCAGGCCGCCCTTGACGATGTCGGCGTCGATGTCCTCCTCGCGGGCGACGCGGATGACCTCGTCCACGGCCTCGAACATCGCGCGCTGCAACCGCCGGGCCGCGTCCCGGCCGTGGGTCTTCGCGTACCGCTCGGGCGAGCCGGCCAGCGCGCCGGTCAGCCAGCCGCCGTTGCGTCCCGACGCGCCGAACCCGGCGAACTCCTTCTCCAGCACGACCACCCGCAGCGACGGGTCCGCCTTCTTCAGGTAGTAGGCGGTCCACAGCCCGGTGTAGCCCGCGCCGACCACGGCGACGTCGGCCCGCAGGTCGCCGCCCAGCGGTTCTCCGGTATCGGGCACGCCGAGCGACCGATACCAGAAGGACACCTCACCGTTGACGAAGTCAGGGGACAGGGGAGCGGTCATGGTGCACATCCTGCTATATCCGTGCTCATCTCGCCATTCGGCGACGGATGTCGTGGAGATCCGATGGAACACATGCGGATAACCGTAGTCGTAACGTGGCGCATCGACAGGAAACGATCGGCTCACCGCTGTGTAGCAAAGGTGTAACAGCACTCCGCCACCCTGAAGACCAGCGCAACGGAGGGAGCGGATACCGATGGGGTTCTTCCGGATTCGGACGACCGTGGACGAGCGGCCGGGGCGGCTGGCGTCGCTGGCCACGGCCTTGGCCGACAAGGGCGGCAACATCCTCGGCCTGTCGGTGCAGCCCGACACCGACGGCACGGTCGACGAGTTCGTCACCGACATCCCCGCCTCCCCCGAGGCCGTACGCGAGGCGCTGGAGGCGGCCGGCGGAAGACGGGTGCGGATCGTCCCCGCCACGGCGCACGAGCTGACCGACGAGCCGACGCGGACGCTGCTGCTCGCCGCCCGGCTGCGCTCGGCTCCCTGGCGCCTGCCGGAGATCCTGGGCGAGCTGCTGCGCGCCGACGACGCCCGCTGGGTGTACGGCGCGGCCGCCGTACGCCCGCGGAACGAGGACGGCGAGCGGGACGAGGGGGAGGCGCCGGAGCTGCCCGACCCGACCCTGCTGGTGGTGCCCGTGGCGCCGCGGCGGTCGATCCGGCTGCGCCGCTCGGGCCTGCCGTTCACCCTGACCGAGGCGGCCCGCGCCGCCGCGATGGTGAGGCTGGCGCAGCCGCCGGCCGAGCCGTCCGCGGCCGAGGGGCCGGTGCGGCTCGCCGACGGCGCGGAGGTGCAGGTCAAGCCGCTGACTTCGCTCTATCGCGAGGCGCTGCGCGACCTGCACGAGCGCTGCTCGCCGGAGACGCGCAGGTTCCGCTACTTCACCGCCAACCCCACCCTGCCGCCCCACATGTTCGACCGGCTGTGCGACCGGGCCCGCGGGCAGTCGCTCGTCGCGGGCCACGACGGCCAGGTCGTCGGACTCGCCTCGTTGATGTTCACGGCGGACCCGGGCACAGCGGAGATGGCCCTGCTCGTGGAGGACCGCTGGCAGGGCCGGGGGCTCGGTGCCCACCTGGCCCGCATGCTCCTCGCACAGGCCAGGGACCTCGGCTTCGCCGAGGTGCGGGCGACCCTCCTGTACGACAACACGCGCATGCGCAGGCTGCTCGGCTCCCTCGGCGCGACGCTCACCCACACCGAGGACCCCGGTGTGATGGAGGCGCGGCTCGCCGTGGGCGTGATGGCGACGGCAACCCCGAGCTGACGTCCTCACGGGTGGTCCTCCTGGTCCGGTGTAGCTCAGGGCACCGGACCAGGACGGGTCGCCGCAGGCGCGCGCCGCCGCCGATGCTCAGCCCGCGGGGCCGAGCACGGGGCGGCCGTCGACGATGCTTTTCATGACGAGGGTGGACGTCAGGCGCTGGATGCCGGGCAGCGTGGCGAGGTGGTCGTCCTCCAGGCGTTGGTAGGCGGCGAGATCGGCGGTGAGGACGCGGAGGAGGTAGTCGGGGTCGCCGAACAGGCGCTGGGCCTGGACGACCTGCGGGATTCTCGCGACGGCATCCTCGAAGCCCAGAAGGGTGTCGCGGTCCTCCTGCAGCATGGTCACGAAGACGAGGGCCTGGAAGGGCAGCCCGACCGCTTCGGGGGCGACGATCGCCCGGTAGCCGCGGATCACTTTGCTGCGCTCCAGTGCGCGAAGCCGGCGGTGACACGGCGACACGCTGAGCCCGACGTGTGCGGCGAGCTCGGTGACCGTGAGGCGACCGTCTTCTTGGAGCGCGGCAAGGATTTTCCGGTCGATGGCGTCCACGGGGTGGATCCTTCTACTCCGGTGACCGTGCGGACAAGAAGTCGGCACCACTTTCCAGCTGATCGCAGGTAGTTTCCTCGGCGGAACCGTGCTCCGAGGAGAGATGCCATGCCCGTCGGCTCCGTCGTCGCCTTCTGGGGTGTCGCCCTGCTGCTCATCGTCGTGCCGGGAGCGGACTGGGCGTTCACCCTCGGCGCGGGGCTGCGCGGCCGCGTGGTCCCGGCCGTGGGCGGGCTCGTGCTCGGCTACGCGGGCATGACCGTCGTCGTCGCGGCGGGTGTCGGCGCCCTGGTCGCGGAGAGCGTCATGGCCCTCACGGCGCTGACCGTCCTCGGCGGCGGCTATCTGCTGTGGCACGGAGCGCGGACGCTCACCTCCTCGTTCACGCCCGTCGGGACCGTCGGCGGGCCGGCAGAGGCACCGTCGGGAACCGGCTGGGCGACGCTCACGCAGGGCATCGGAGTCAGCGGGCTCAACCCCAAGGGACTGCTCATCTTCGTCGCCCTGCTCCCGCAGTTCACCAGCCCTGACCGGGACTGGCCCCTGCCCGTGCAGATGGGCGCCCTGGGGCTGGTCTTCATGATCACCTGCGCCGCCTTCTACCTGGCCCTCGGCTCGGTGACGCGGACGATCCTGATACCCCGCCCCGCCGCGGCACAGGCCGTGCACCGGCTGTCCGGAGCCGGAATGGTCATCGTCGGCGTCCTCCTGGTGGTCGAGAGGGTCGGCGGCTGAGCACCGGCCGCCGAGGATGCCGCCGGTGCCGGTGGAGCGGGACGAAGAATTCAGGTACAGGTGGTCTGTGGACTTCGACGAGGCGGCCGAGCGGCTCTACGGCATGGTGCCCGAGGAGTTCACCACGGCCCGCGACGCGCTGGCGAAGGAAGTGAAGGCGGCCGGGGACGCCGCGCTGGCCAAGCGGATCAAGGCGCTGCGCAGGCCCACCGTGGTGGCCTGGGCCGTCAACCGGACGGCGCGGGAGCGCGGGGACGAACTCGGCCGGCTGCTCGACCTCGGGCGGCGGCTGCGGGAGGCCTGGCGCGCCCAGGACGCGGACGCCCTGGCCGAGATCGGCAGGGACAGGACCCCGCTCATCGCCCGTCTCGTCCGGTCCGTACGCGAGGAGGCCGAGGCGGCCGGACATCCCCTGGCCCCCGCGGCCGACCTGGAGATCGAGCAGACCCTCGACGCCGCCGTGGTGGACGAGGACGCGGCCGAGCGGGTGCGCCGGGGCACGCTGACCCGCCCCCTGAGCTACAGCGGCTTCACCCCCGCCCCCGTCGTACGGCCCGCCCCCGAACCGGCCGCGCCTGCGGAGCGGAAACCCGCGAAAACCGTGGGGAAGCCCAAGCACCACGACGGCGAGGAGGAACGGCGGGAACGCGAACGGCGCGAGGCCGAGCGACGGGAGGCCGAGCGCCGTCGCCGGATCGAGAACCTCGAGAACGCGCTCGCCGAGGCCGAACGAGCCGCGACGGAGGCGGAGCGGGGCCGTGCCGACTGGGAGGCCGAGCGGGCCGAGGCCGTGCGCGAGCACGAGCGGCGCACGGCCAAGGTCGAGACGCTCGCGGCCAAGCTGGCCAAGGCCAAGGACAAGCTGAGCGCGGCCGAACACCGGCTGGAGGTCGCCCGCCGGGAGGAGACGAACGCCGAACGCGCCGCCCGCTCGGCCCGCGTACGCGCCGATGAGGCCCGCACCGCCCTGGACGAGGCCCGATCAGGCCACGATTGAAGCCACGGCGGACGTGGAACGGCCGGGCGGGGGAGTGCCCGGCCCGGCCGTCACGTGCTGCGGACTCCCGGTCAGGGGGAGGCGATCCTGCCCAGGCTGGGCGGGATCTTGTGCGCGGCGGCGCGGTCGAGCAGGAACAGCGTGCGCTGCCGCCCGCGCGCCCCCGCGGCCGGGACCTGGAACGGCCCGGCGTCGGACAGGGCCATCCGGACCGCCTGCGCCTTGTCCTCGCCCGCGGCGACGATCCAGATCTCCCTGGCGGCCCGCAGCGCGGGGAACGTCAGCGACAGCCGGGTCGGCGGCGGCTTGGGGGAGCCGTGCACCGCCACCACCGAGCGCTCCTCCTCGTAGACCGCGGGTTTGTCCGGGAACAACGAGGCGACGTGCGCGTCCGGTCCCATGCCGAGCAGAAGCACGTCGAACGAGGGCACCGGCCCGTGGTCCTCGGGCCTGGCCGCCTTGGCCAGCTCGACCGCGTACGCGTCGGCGGCCTCCTCGGCGGTCATCCCCGAGTCGGGGCCGGGCATCGGGTGGACCCGGCTCGGGTCCACGTCGACGTGGTCGAGCAGGGCCTGCCGGGCACCGGTCTCGTTGCGCTCCGGATCGCCGGTCGGCAGGAACCGCTCGTCGCCCCACCAAATGTCGAGCGCCCGCCAGTCGATGGCGTCGCGCGCCGCCGTCCCCGCGAGGGCGGCGAGCGTCGCGATGCCCACGCTGCCGCCGGTCAGCACCAGGTGCGCAGAACCGCGGGCCGCCTGGGTGTCCACCAGCCGCGTGATGAGGCGGGCGGCCACGGCCTGGGCCAGCAGTTCGGCGTCCCGGTGGACGATGACGGTGGGAACGCCGCTCACGCCCGTCCCCGCCCCTTCATCTCCGCCAGGCGACGGATCGCGGCGGCGTAGATGTCGTCGGGGTCCAGCCTGCGCAGCTCCTCGGCCAGCAGCTCCGAGGTCGGCCTGCGGGCCAGGGCGACCCGGCGGTCGGGGTTGCCGGGGCGCGACAGCGTGGCGAGCCTCGCGTCGCTCCTGCTCACCGTCAGCTCGCCGCCGTCCTCGAGGGACAGCCGCACGCCCGTCAGGCCGGGGCCGGCGGAGTCGGCGACCTCGATCGGCACCTCCAGCCGGTCACACAGCCAGGCGGCCAGCAGCGGCGCGCTGGGGTTGCCCGCCGCGGCCTCCACCACGCCTCCGGTGACCTTCCCGATGGGCTGGTCGAAGGCGGCGGCCAGCAGGCTGCGCCACGGCGTGAGCCGCGTCCAGGCCAGGTCGGTGTCGCCGGGCACGTACTGGCCGGCCCGGGCGGCGATCGCCGACACGCCGTCCTGAGCCGACCTGGCGTCGGTGATGCGGCGGCTGCCGAGGTGCCCGATCGCGGTCTTGGCGGGGACGTCCGGGCAGTCGCCCGGCCACCACACCACCACCGGCGTGTCGGTGAGCAGCAGCGGCGTGATCACCGAGTCGGCGTGCTCGGTCAGCTCGCCGTACAGGCGCAGCAGCACGACCTCGCCCGGCGCCGACTCGCCCACGCGGATCTCCGCGTCCAGCCGGTTGGGCTCGGCCGGGTCGCGGCTGATCACGATGAGGATGCGCGAGGGGTGCTCGCGCGCCGCCTCGGTGGCCGCGCGCAGGGCGTCGTACTGCCCCGCCTCGTCCACCACCACGACGAGCGTCAGCACCATGCCGACGGCGGGCGCGCCCATCTGGTGCCGCAGGCGGGTGAGCGTCGAAGAGATCTTCGACGCGGTCGTCTCGGTCAGGTTGAAGGTCGTCACACCGCTCTCCGCTCGATCCGCCCGGAACGCGCCTCGCCGGAAGCCGCGCTCACAGCCGCCTCCAGGCGCGTCCGTCCCTGGCCAGCATCGCGTCGGCCGAGGCGGGCCCCCAGGAGCCGGACTCGTACCCCTCGGGCTTGCCCTCGGAGGCCCAGAACTCCTCGATCGGGTCGAGGATCTGCCACGACAGCTCCACCTCCCGCTGGTGCGGGAACAGCGGCGGATCGCCGATGAGCACGTCGAGCAGCAGCCGCTCGTACGCCTCGGGGGAGGACTCCATGAACGACTCGCCGTAGGCGAAGTCCATGTTGACGTCCCTGACCTCCATGGCCGTGCCCGGCACCTTGGAGCCGAAGCGCACCGTGATGCCCTCGTCCGGCTGCACGCGGATGACCAGTGCGTTGTGCCCGAGGATCTCGGTGTCGTCCTTGCTGAACGGCAGGTGCGGCGCCCGCTGGAAGACGACGGCCACCTCGGTCATCCGGCGGCTGAGCCGCTTGCCCGTCCGCAGGTAGAACGGCACGCCCGCCCACCGGCGGTTGGCCACCTCCAGCTTCACCGCGGCGTACGTCTCGGTCGCGGAGTCGGAGGAGATGCCCTGCTCCTCCAGGTAGCCGACGACCGGCTCGCCGCCCTGCCAGCCCCGCGTGTACTGGCCGCGGGCGGTGCCGGTGGCCAGGTCGGCGGGCAGCTTGACCGCCCGCAGGACCTTCTCCTTCTCCCGGCGCAGCGCGTCGGCGTCGAAGGACGTGGGGTCCTCCATCGCGACCAGCGCGAGGAGCTGGAGCAGGTGGTTCTGGATCACGTCACGGGCCGCGCCGATGCCGTCGTAGTAGCCGGCCCGGCCGCCGATGCCGATGTCCTCGGCCATCGTGATCTGGACGTGGTCGACGTAGCCGCGGTTCCAGATCGGCTCGTACAGCGTGTTGGCGAAACGGAGCGCCAGGATGTTCTGGACGGTCTCCTTGCCGAGGTAGTGGTCGATCCGGAAGACCGAGCTCTCCGGGAACACCGCGCTGGTGATCGCGTTGAGCTCCTGCGCGCTCTTCAGGTCGTGCCCGAACGGCTTCTCGATGACGACCCGGCGCCAGGAGCCCTCGGGCCCCTTGGCCAGGTTCGTCCGCTTGAGCTGCTCGATCACGAGCGGGAAGAACTTCGGCGGCACCGACAGGTAGAAGGCGTAGTTGCCGCCGGTGCCCCGGGTCTCGTCGATCTCCTTGAGCATCATGGCGAGCACGTCGAAGGCGCCGTCGTCGCCGAACTCGCCGGGGCAGAAGTGGATGCCCTCGCTGAGCTGCTTCCAGACCTCGTCGCGGAACGGCGTCCGCGCGTGCTCCTTGACCGCCTCGTACGTGACCTGGGCGAAGTCCTCGTGCGCCCAGTCGCGGCGGGCGAAGCCGACCAGGGAGAAGCCCGGGGGCAGCAGCCCCCGGTTCCCCAGGTCGTAGATCGCCGGCAGCAGCTTGCGCTTGGCGAGGTCACCCGTGACGCCGAACAGCACGAGCACGCACGGCCCGGCCACCCGGGGCAGGCGCCGGTCGCGCGGGTCGCGCAGCGGGTTGGCGGCCATGGTCAGCTCGGTCGTCCCCGTCGTGGCCGCCTGCGCGGCGGCCAGGACCGCCCGCTCGGCGGCCGTCAGGTCGTCCACGGCCGGCTGCGGCAGCTCGCCTCCCGCCTGCCGGGCGTCGTCGGCGGGGGCCTGCGGCTCCTGTTGCTCCGTCATGTGTCCTCCCTGCGGACGGGCCCTACGCCTGTAACGCATCGCATTTTCAGAGCTCCTCCGCCACGGAGAGCAGATGCCGGACGCCGGCGACGCGGTCGGTGAGGTGCAGGCGGACCGCCGGACGGCCGCGGGAGGTCAGGGCTCCCAGGTCGCCCAGCGCCTGCGCGAGCTGCAGCCTGCCCAGCGTGTACGGCTTGCCGGGGACCTCGACGTCGTCGGTCACGGCCCCGGTGACCTGCAGGAACACGCCGGCCTCCGGCCCGCCCTTGTGGTACTGGCCGGTGGAGTGCAGGAAACGCGGGCCCCAGCCGAACGTGACCGCGTGGTCGGTGCGGTAGTCGAGCAGTGCCCGCAAGGTGGCGACGTCGGCGCTCGCCCACGTCTCGGTCATCTCCTCGAAGGAGGCGTCGCCGACCACCGCGGCGTCGAACGCGGCCTCGCGGTCGAGGTACGCCATGATCGCCAGGTAGCCGCGCTCGGGGATCGCGCGCAGCAGCCAGGTGAGGACGTCGGCCAGGTTCTTCAGGTCGCCGGGCACGTCGCCGTACACCTCGACCGGGCCGTCGGTGAGCATCGGCGTGCCGGTCGGCAGCGGGCCGTCGCCGGCCTCCTGCAGGATCCTGGTGGTGTTCTCCTTCGACTCGGCGACGTTCGGCTGGTCGAACGGGTTGATCCCGAGCACCCGGCCGGCGATCGCCGTGGCGTACTCCCAGACGAGGAACTGCGCGCCGAGCGGGCCGTCGACGGTCGTGCCGCTGTCGGGGCCGATGGTGACGAGGAACTGGTCGCCGGCCTCGGCCGCCTCGGCGCCGACGACGGGCAGGATGCCCTTGCCCTCCTTGCCGGTCGACTCGGCGATGAGCTGCTCGATCCAGTCGGGCAGGCCGGTGATGTCGGAGGGCGCGTCGCGCAGGATGAGCTTGTCGCGCCCCTGCAGCGCCCGCGCGCCGAGCAGCGCGCCGAGCTCCAGGCCCGGGTTGCCCTCGTCCTGCGCGAGCAGCGGCGCCACCGCGGCGGCGTCGTCGAGCAGCTTGGCCACGTCGGCGCCCGCGAGGGCGCTCGGCACCAGGCCGAACGCGGTGAGCGCGCTGTAGCGGCCGCCCACGTTCGGGTCGGCCAGCACGACCGGGTATCCGGCCTCGATGGCCGTCCGCTCCAGCGGCGAGCCGGGGTCGGTGACGACCACGATCCGCTCGGCCGGGTCGATGCCCGCGTCCCGGAACGCCTGCTCGTAGACGCGCCGGTGGCTGTCGGTCTCGATCGTGCCGCCGCTCTTGCTCGCCACCACCACGATCGTGCGGTCGAGCCGGTCGGCGAGCGCGCGCCGGACCTGGTGCGGATCGGTGGTGTCGAGGACGGTCAGCGGCACGTCCTCGGTGGCGCAGATCACCTCGGGGGCGAGGGAGGAGCCGCCCATGCCGGCGAGCACCACGTGGTCAAGGCCCGCGGCGCGGGCCCGCTCCACCAGCGTGGCGATCTCCGGCAGCAGCTCCCGGCTGGCGCGGTGCAGGCCCAGCCAGCCCAGCCGGATCGCGGCCTCGGACTGCGCCTGCGGGCCCCACAGCGTGGAGTCGCCCGCGGCGAGGGCCGCGGGCACCCCCTCGGCCACGAGCTTGTCCTTGACCGCCTTGACGGCGTCCGCCTCGTCGCCGAGGGTCACCTCGATTGTCATCTGTAGCTCAGGCCTTCCGCAGCTCGCCGTCGACGGTCTCGAGAAGCTCGCTCCAGGACGTCTCGAACTTGTCGACGCCCTCCTCCTCCAGCGCGCGGACGACGTCGTCGTAGTCGATGCCGGCCTGCTTGAGCGAGGCCATGACGTCCCACGCCTGCTGGTAGAAGGGGCGGATGGTGTCGCCCGAGATCCGGCCGTGGTCGGCCGAGGCGTCCAGCGTCTTCTCCGGCATGGTGTTGACCACCCCGGCCGTGACCAGCTGCTCGACGTACAGCGTGTCGGGGAAGTCGGGGTTCTTCACGCCGGTGGAGGCCCACAGCGGGCGCTGCGGGTGCGCGCCGGCCGCGCGCAGCGCCTGCCAGCGCGGCGAGTTCATGACCTCCTCGTACGCGGCGTACGCCAGGCGGGCGTTGGCCACGGCGGCCTTGCCCTTCAGCTCGGCGGCCTCCGGCGTGCCGATCTTGTCGAGGCGCTTGTCGATCTCGGTGTCGACGCGGCTGACGAAGAACGACGCGACCGACTCGATCGTGGCCAGGTTGAGGCCGTTGGCCTTGGCCTTCTCGAGCCCGCTCAGCCAGGCGTCCATCACCTGGCGGTACCGCTCGAGCGAGAAGATCAGCGTGACGTTGACGCTGATGCCCTCGGAGATGGCCTGGGTGATCGCCGGCAGGCCCTCGACCGTCGCCGGGATCTTGATGTGCACGTTGGGCCGGTCGACCAGCCACCACAGCGCGCGGGCCTCGGCGATCGTCGCCTCGGTCTTGCGGGCCAGGCGCGGGTCCACCTCGATCGACACGCGGCCGTCGACGCCGCGGGTGGCGTCGAAGACCGGCCGCATCACGTCGGCCGCCCAGCGGATGTCGAACGTGGTGATCGCGCGGACGGCCTCCTCGACCGTCACCCCGCGGGTGGCGAGGTCGCGCAGCTGCGCGTCGTAGGCGTCGCCCTTGCTCAGGGCGGAGGCGAAGATCGTGGGGTTGGAGGTGACCCCGGTGACGTTCTTGTCGCGGATCAGGGCGGCGAGGTTGCCGGAGCGCAGCCGCTCCCGGCTGATGTCGTCGAGCCAGATGGAGACTCCGGCGTCGGTCAGCCGCTTCAGATTCTCATTCATCCTTCGTCCCTCAGTTTCCGGTCGTCTCGCCCTTGTCGGCGCCCGTCTTGGCCAGGCTGGCCTTGGCGGCGGCGACGACGCGGTCGGCGGTGAGGCCGAACTGCTCGTAGATCGTCTTGTACGGCGCGGAGGCGCCGAAGTGGTCGAGACCGAGCACCTCGCCCGCATCTCCCACGAACTCGCGCCAGCCGAACGTGATTCCCGCCTCGACGGCGACCCGGGCCTTGACGGCGGGGGGCAGCACGGTCTGCTTGTAGGCGGCGTCCTGCTCGCGGAACCACTCGACGCACGGCATCGAGACCACGCGGGTCGGGATGCCCTGCGACTCCAGGATCGTGCGGGCCTCGACGGCGAGCTGGACCTCGCTGCCGGTGCCGATGATCACGACGGCCGGCTGGCCGTTGGACGCGTCCTGCAGGACGTAGCCGCCCTTCGCGACGGCGTCCGGGTCGCCGGCGCCCTCCAGGGTGGGGACGTTCTGCCTCGTCAGGGCGAGGCCCGCCGGGCGGTCGTTGTGCTCCAGGACGGCCTTCCACGCGGCCGCCGTCTCGTTGGCGTCGGCCGGGCGGACGACGTCCAGGCCGGGGATCGCGCGCAGCGCCCACAGGTGCTCGACCGGCTGGTGGGTCGGGCCGTCCTCGCCGAGGCCGATCGAGTCGTGCGTCCAGACGTAGGTCACCGGCAGCTTCATCAGCGCGGCGAGGCGCACCGACGGCCGCATGTAGTCGCTGAACACCAGGAACGTGCCGCCGTAGGGACGGGTGCCGTTGTGCAGCGCGATGCCGTTGAGGATCGCGCCCATGCCGTGCTCGCGGATGCCGAAGTGGAGCGTCCGGCCGTACCGGTTGCCGGGGAACTCCTTGGTCTGGTACTCGTCCGGGATGAAGGACGGCTCGCCCTTCATCGTGGTGTTGTTGGACTCCGCCAGGTCGGCCGAGCCGCCCCACAGCTCCGGCAGCACCGGCGCGAGCGCGCTCAGCACCTCGCCGGACGCCTTGCGGGTGGCGACCTGCGAGCCGATCTCGAACGACGGCAGCGCCTTGTCCCAGCCCTCGGGCAGCTTGCGCTTGGAGATCCGGTCGAACAGCTCCGCCCGCTCGGGGTTGGCCTCGCGCCAGCTCTGGTAGCCCTTGTCCCACTCGGCGCGCAGGGCGCGGCCGCGCGCGACGACATCACGCGCATGGTCGAGCACGTCGGCGGGGACCACGAAGCTCTTGTCGGGGTCCATGCCGAGGACGCGCTTGGTCGCGGCGACCTCGTCGGCGCCCAGGGCCGAGCCGTGGATCTTGCCGGTGTTCTGCTTGTTCGGCGCCGGCCAGCCGATGATCGTGCGGAGCTTGATGAACGTCGGCCGCTCGGTCTCGGCGCGGGCCGCCTCCAGCGCGGCGTACAGCGCCTGGACGTCCTCCTTGTACTCCCCGGTGGCGGTCCAGTCGACCTCCAGGACGTGCCAGCCGTACGCCTCGTAGCGCTTGGCGATGTCCTCGGACAGGGCGATCTGCGTGTCGTCCTCGATGGAGATGTGGTTGGAGTCGAAGACCACGGCCAGGTTGCCGAGCTTCTGGTGACCCGCGAGGGCGCTGACCTCGTGGCTGATGCCCTCCTCGAGGTCGCCCTCCGAGGCGAAGCACCAGATCATGTGGTCGAACGGCGAGGCGCCGGGCGCGGCGTCCGGGTCGAACAGGCCACGCTCGCGGCGGGCCGCCATCGCCATGCCGACCGCGTTGCCGATGCCCTGGCCGAGGGGGCCGGTCGTGGTCTCCACCCCGGCCGTGTGGCCGTACTCGGGGTGCCCCGGGGTGAGGCTGTCCCACTGCCGGAGCGCCTTCAGGTCGTCCAAGGTCAGTCCGTAGCCGGACAGGTAGAGCTGGATGTAAAGCGTCAGGCTCGAATGCCCGCAGGAGAGGACGAACCTGTCCCGTCCCGCCCACTTGGGATCCGAGGGGTCGTGACGCAGGACCCGCTGGAAAAGAAGGTAGGCGGCGGGGGCGAGGCTCATCGCGGTGCCGGGGTGACCCGATCCCGCCTTCTCCACGGCGTCCATCGCCAGGGCCCGCACGACGTCGACCGCCTGCCGGTCGAGGTCACTCCACTCAAGGCTTGCGCTGCTCAACTGCTCGATCCCCTCTAGTTGTCGCGCCGTTCTGGCATTTCCCGCCCACAGGGGACCCTAACGGGTTCGGCGTAATACCGTTTGGTAGCCACCGCGGTAACGGCCCTTGCGGCCTCGGCCCCGATTGGGGGACCACCTGCGGTGGCGACTACAGTGATTGACCAAGTGCCGGCTGCTGCCCGGAGACAGGCTGCCCGGAGATCCGCCCTAATCAGAGGTTACGCGTTGACCCCGCACGTGTTGGAAGCGCCTTGACGGTCTTGACGAACAAGCAGACGGTGGCCCCCCTCGGGACCGCCGCGACGGCCACGGCCCCCCGCTCCACAGGGGCGCTCGTGAAGGCCTACGTGGCGCTCACCAAGCCCCGGATCATCGAGCTGCTGCTGATCACGACGCTGCCGGTCATGTTCCTCGCGGCGCATGGTCTGCCCGATCTGTGGACCGCCACCGCCACCATGGTGTTCGGCACCCTGTCGGCGGGCAGCGCGAACGTCCTGAACTGCTACATCGACCGGGACATCGACCGGACGATGCGGCGCACCCGCAGGCGTCCCCTCGCCAAACACGACGTGTCGCCGATGGGCGCGCTGGTCTTCGGTGTGATTCTCGGCACTCTTTCCACGCTCGGGCTCGCCCTCACGGTCAACGGCCTGGCCGCGGCGCTGTCGCTGGGCGCGATCCTGTTCTACGTCTTCGTGTATTCGCTGGTGCTCAAGCGGCGCACGTCGCAGAACATCGTGTGGGGCGGCATCGCCGGCTGCATGCCGGTGCTGATCGGCTGGGCCGGCATCACCGGCGGGCTGTCGTGGGCCCCGGTCGTGCTGTTCGGCGTCGTGTTCTTCTGGACGCCGCCGCACACCTGGACGCTCGCCATGCGCTACCGCGAGGACTACGCGGCGGCCGAGGTGCCCATGCTCCCGGTGGTCGCCACCGAGCGCCGGGTCGTCCAGCAGGTGGTCGCCTACACCTGGGCCACCGTGCTGTGCTCGCTGCTGCTGTGGCCGGTCGCCGGCACCTCCCTGCTCTACCCCGCCGCCGCGCTCGTGCTCGGCGTGGTGTGCCTCGTGGAGGTCCACCGCCTGCTCGGGCGGGTGAACGCCGGCAAGACCGGCGTCGACCTGCGCCCGATGCGCTTCTTCCACTGGTCGAACATCTACCTGGCGCTGCTGTTCCTCGCCGTCGCGATCGACTCCCTGCTCGTCTGAACCGCCGCGGGTGGTCAGCGGCGGTAGGTCCTCCGTACGTTGTCGTCGGGGGCGGGCCTGCGCTCGGCCGCCGGCCCCTCCGCGAAGCCCTTCAGCAGGTTGGTCGTCGCGGTGGTGACGAAGGCGCGCGTACGCGCGTCGATCCCATGCGCTCGCGGCAGGTCGCGAGTGCGCGCCATGAGCGTCTCGGCCCACCGCATGGTCCCCGTGGCGAACACCCCGGCCCCGCTCGGCGCCGTGTAGTAGGCGGCGTCGGCGAAGCTGGGCCGGCCCACGCAGGTCACCGGCGAGTGGGCGAGGATCTGCAGCGGCCTGGGGGTCGGCACGTCCGTGTTCACCCGGTCGTACTCCACGCCCACCAGGTGCGGGAACGCGTCGCCGCGGCGCACGCCGGTGCCCTCGAAGATCCAGTGGCGGGGCTCGTGCACCACGAACGGCGCGTCCACGGGATACCCGTCGTAGTAGACCCCGATGAGGGACGACTCGGGGTCGGCCTTCGGCGCCGCCCGGAAGTCGGTCGTCGCCAGCGACGGGCGCGTGCGGACCAGCGGGTCGCGGTCCACCGCGGTCTTGTAGCAGACCACCGTCCTGCCGTCCTCCTCCAGCCGGACGCGGCGGTAGCAGGTGTTGGCGCCCAGGAAGGCGAGGTTGGCGCCCGCGTCGCGGGCCTCGGTCACGGTGCGGCGCATCCCGGGCGTCCAGTACTCGTCGTGCCCGAGGAAGATCACCGCCGACGCGCCGGCGAGCACGTCGTCGCCGGCCTCCAGGTCGCCGCCCGTCGTGTACGCCAGGGGAAGGCCGAGCCGTTCGGCCAGCGCCACCACCGGCCGCTCGTGGATGAGGAACTTCTCCATCCCGGTGCGGTCGTAGGGGCGGTCGAAGCTGACCGCGAGCGAGCGGCTCTCGTAGCGGCCGTCCTCGCCGTAATAGAGGCTGTAGCCGCCCCACCGGTTGTACGCCTGCCAGGTGGGGGTGGCGTGGACCAGCACCGTGCGCCCGGACCCGGAGGCCGAGCGCACGACCAGCGGCACGTACCGCTGGTGGCCGCGCTCGGTGTCGAGGCGCAGCAGGTAGGCCCCCTCCGGCCAGCCTTCCGTGGACACGGTGAGGGATCGCCGCCACCCCGCGCGTACGGTGCGGGTGTCGCCGGTGAGCCGTCCGCGCCCCTGGTCGCGGCCCCTCATCCACCCCGAGCGCCACACCCGGCGGGCGAGCGTGCCGCCGTACCAGCCCATCCGGTACGCCGTGACCCGGTAGCGGCCATCGGTGGTGGAGACGTGCAGCCCGAACGACTCCCCGGGCAGCACGCTCGCCCGGTCGCCGTAGCCCTCGATCGCCTCGTCGGGCCCGCGCCCGCGCACCCGCCAGTCCGGATCGCCGGGCAGCAGCCGTTCCGGCGCCGGCCTTGCGGGCGACGGCGTTGGGGTGGCGGAGGGCGACGGGGAGGCGGGAGCGGAGGCGTCCCGGGACCCGGGCGCGCACGCGGCGACCGAGCCGGCGACCGAGCCGACGGCCGCGGCGCACGCGACGCGGAGAAAACCGCGTCGTCCGAGCCCGTCACGTGGTGCGACATCCATGATCGCCCATTGTGCCGGTAATCGGCCCGTGTTCCGGACGACCGGCCCGGCGCGCCAGACGATCGGCGGACGCAATCCACGGGATCTTTTGGGGCCGGAGGAGGACCACGGCGGGCCCGGTCGGTTACAGTCGCACAGTGGCAGGCCTCGACCCCCGCGCCGTTCTCAGGGAGCGTCCGTCCATCGGCCTCATCGTGGGTCTGGTCGTCGCCGGGATCTGCGCCCTGGTGTCGTTCTCCTTCGACATCATCAACGGCGAGCCGGTCCAGTTCTTCATCGCGCTCGGGCTCGCCGTGGCTCCCGTGCCGCTGCTGCTCGCGGGCGTGCTCGCCCTCGACCGGATGGAACCGGAGCCCCGCACCAACCTGATATTCGCGTTCGCCTGGGGCGCCGGCATCGCCGTCCTGCTCGCCGGCGTGCTCAACTCGCTCAACCTCGTCTATGTGGCCCACCAGCTCGGGGACATGACCAACGCCCGCAATCTGGTCGCCACGTTCGGCGCCCCGCCGGTGGAGGAGACGGCCAAGGGGCTGGTCCTGCTCGGGCTGCTGTGGTTCCGGCGGCAGGAGCTGGACGGACCCACCGACGGGATCATCTACGCCAGCATGGTCGGGCTCGGCTTCGCCATGTCGGAGAACGTCAGCTACTACCTCGCCGCGCTGGAGGAGAACGGGGCGCAGGGGCTGGCCGCCACACTCGTGCTGCGGGCCGTGCTGTCGCCGTTCGCCCATCCGCTGTTCACCTCCCTGATCGGGATCGCGGTCGCGTACGCCGCCCAGCGCGGGGGCGCGGTGGGGGTCGTCGTGATCGTCGTCGGGTGGATCGGCGCGATGCTGTTGCACGGCCTCTGGAACGGCTTCGCCTCCTTCGGCGGCCTCGGCGGGCTCGCCATCGCCTACCTGCTGCTGATGATGCTGCTCATCGTCGAGCTCGTCGTGATCTTCCGGGACAGGCGGCGGATCGTCGGGCTGATCCAGCACTACCTGCCGCCGTACGAACGCAACGGGCTGATCAACCAGGCCGACATCTTCATGCTGTCGTCCCTGCGCCGCCGGCGGCAGGCCAGGGCGTGGGCCAAGGCCCACGGCGGCAGAGCCGGGGCGCGGGCCATGATCGACTACCAGATCGCCTCGACCGAGCTCGGGCTGCTGCACGCCCGCGCTGCCCGGGGCGGGGTGGACGAGCAGACCTTCCGCGCCCAGCAGCGGTCGCTCGCGGACCTGATGGCGTACACCCGGCTGTCGTTCCCGCTGCCGGAGCGCCACCAGGCGAGCGCCGCACGAGGGGTGCCGCCGCCGGGGTACGCTCCGGGCGCCCCGCCACCCGGCCAATGGCCGGGCGGCGGCCCCGCCGTGCCGCCCTGGTATCGGCAGCGCCCGGGTGAGCCGGGCCACGGCCCCTTGCAGGGCCCGCCGCCCCCCGGCCACGGGCGGCGCCCGCAGGCGCCTCCGCAGAACGGGCCGCAGGGCCCGGAGTGGGGGAACTGACGGCGGCGTCCCCGGAGGTCTCTCACTCCGTGGCGTGGCGCTGGCTCTCGATCTGACGCAGGCACTCGTCGGCGACGCGACGGGCGAACCCGGCCGGGTCGACATGGGCGGGCACCGGCTCCGGCACGACGGCGTGCACGACGCCCTCGGCGAGCAGGTCGGCCGCGCGCACCCGCTGCCGGCGGGCGACCTGGGGCGCGAGCCCGGGGCCGCCGTGCAGGATCGCGCTGGCGCCCTCCGGCGGCAGAGGGGACAACCACGCGTTGCCGGCCGCGATCACCCGGCGGGACGGCAGCAGGGCCAGCGCGCCACCGCCGCTGCCCTCGCCCAGCAGCACCGAGACGGTGGGGACGGTGAGCTCCACCATCTCGGCCAGGCAGCGGGCGATCTCCCCGGCCAGGGCGCCCTCCTCGGCGGCGGCGGACAGGTCCGCCCCGGGGGTGTCGATGACGCAGATCAGCGGCAGGCGCAGCTCCTGGGCGAGGCGCATGCCGCGCCGGGCGCCGCGCAGCGCGGCCGGGCCCAGGGGACGGTGCTGGGACTGGGTGCGCCGATCCTGCCCGACGAGCACGCAGGGAGTGCCGGAGAACGAGGTGAGCGCCAGCAGGAGCGCGTCGTCGGTCTCCCCGGATTGGGTGCCGTGCAGCGGCAGGACGTCGTCGGCGGCGTGACGCAGCAGCTCCCGTACGCCGGGCCGGTCGGGCCGGCGGGTGAGGATGATCGAGGACCAGGCGTCGCCTCCGGCGTCCGCCGCGCTCGTCCGCGCCGGCGTCTCTCGCGGCGGCGCCGGCGCGGCGGGACGCCGTGCCCCGGAGAGAAGGGCGAGCGCGCGGGCGGCCACGCCGGCCAGCTCCCCCGTGGGGACGACGGCGTCGAGGATTCCCTTGGCGACGAGGTTCTCGGCCACCTGGACGCCCTCGGGGAACGGCTCCCCGCGCAGGGTCTGGTAGACGAGCGGGCCGAGGAAGCCGATGAGCGCGCCGGGCTCGGCGACCGCGACGTGCCCGAGCGACCCCCAGGAGGCGAACACGCCGCCGGTCGTGGGATGGCGCAGGTAGACGAGGTAGGGCAGGCCGGCGGTCTTGTGCGCCACCACCGCCCGGCTGATTTCGATCATACGGACGAACGCCGGCGTGCCCTCCTGCATGCGGGTGCCGCCCGAGGCCGGCGCGGCGATCAGCGGCAGCCGTTCGCGGGTCGCCCGCCGTACGGCGGCGACGACGCGCTCCGCCGTGGCCACTCCGATGGAGCCGCCGAGGAAGCCGAACTCGCTGACGACGAGCGCGGCCGCGTGCCCGCGGATCAGCGCCCGGCCGGTGAGCACGGCCTCGTCGGTACCGGCCTTCGTCTCCGCCCGCTCCAGCGCGGCGCGGTAGCCGGCGTCGTATCCGGTGCGGTCGATCGGCTCGTCCCAGGAGCGGAAGGTGCCGGGGTCGACCGTGGCGTCGATCAGCGCGCGGGCGCCCAGCCGGGTCATGCGCCGCGCCCGCGGACGTCGTCGCAGGCGACCGGGTCGCGCACCGTGCCGAGGCGTCCGGCCCGGACCGGGCCGCCGTCCCGGCGGGTTCCCACGATTGTCATCGGTCGGCTCCTTCAGCCCGCAATGTCGCCAATCGCACCACACCATCCTGCGTACCCCGCGCGGCGCAGGTCCCGGCGTGGCCCGTTCTCCCGCTGCGCGCGGGAGGGTCAGAAGCGGAACATCTCGACGAACCGGTGGAGGAGCGCGGGGTCGCCCTCCACCCCCACGCTGCCGTCGGCCAGTGCCTGCGCGGGAGTCTTGGCACCGGTCATCAACGCGTGCACACCCTGGTCGCCGCGCCTCTCGACGACGAGGTCCGGAGCCGGGTGCGGGCCGACGCCGACCGTCAGGGCGCCGTCGGTGACCTGCAGGCGGAGGGTGAAGTCGCCCATCCGGACCTCGTAGCCGACGGTCGTGCCGCGGGCCGCTTCCGGCCGGAAGGTGGTGCGGAAGGCCATGGCCACCGACTCCGGGGTGATGGCTTCGCCGGGGCGGGGCGTGGTCATCGTCCGGGCGCCCCAGCGGCCCAGCGCGACCAGCGCCGGTTCGAGTTCGCGTCCGTATCCGGTGAGCTCGTACACGACGGCGCGTTCGGGATGCGGCAACGCGCGGCGCACGACCAGTCCCGCCTCTTCGAGTTGTTTGAGGCGGGCAGACAGGATGTTGGTCGGGATGGCGGACAGGCCCTTGCGCAGGTCGGTGTAGCGCTGGGGTCCGGAGAGCAGGTTGCGGACGATCAGCAGGGTCCAGCGTTCCCCGACCATCTCCATCGCGCGGGCCAGCCCGCAGAACTGCCCGTACTCACGAACGGTCATGCTGCAGATCCTACTTCATGCTTCGATTGACAAAGTCTGCTTGCAAAAGACAAGCTTGCTTCTTGTTCGGCCACGAGGCCGTTCAACAGAGGCGGACACGCTCGACCTGACTACCGGCCGCCCCTCTGACCCCCGCGCGACAAGAACGGAAACACCGATGAACGACGTCGAGATCAGGACGCTCCAGGTGCCCGGGGCACGCCTGCACTACGAGGTCCGGGGGACCGGACCGCTGCTGCTGATGATTCCCGGCGCACCCGCCGACGCCGGGGCGCTGGCCGGGCTCGCCGCGAGCCTGGCCGACCGCTACACCGTCGTCACCTACGACCAGCGCGGCCTGTCCCGCAGCCCTCTCACGGGACCGCCCGCCGACCAGGACGTCGCGGTCTTCGGCGAGGACGCCTACCTCCTGCTGGCCGCCCTGGGCGACGAGCCGGCCAACGTGCTGGGCAACAGCGGCGGCGCGCTCACCGCCCTGGACCTGGCGGCCCGCCACCCCGGACGGGTGCGTGCCCTGGTCGTGCACGAGCCGCCGATCCCCGAGCTGCTGCCCGGCCGCGAACACTGGCGGGCAAGGTTCCAGGACGTGTACGACACCTACCGCGACCAGGGCGTGGGCCCGGCGATGCAGAAGTTCGTCTCCACCGTCCAAGGAGAAGGCGGCACGCCGCCCGCGATGCCCGATTTCGCCCAGATGCCGCCCGAGGCGCTGGAGATGATGGGCCGCATCCAGGGCAACCTCGGCTACTTCCTCGCCCACGTGCTGCTGCCCGTGCTGCGCTTCGAGCCCGACGTCGCCGCGCTGCGCTCCGGCCCCGCGCCGATCGCCGTGGGCGTCGGGCAGGCCTCGGGCGGCGGCGTTCCCGCCGCGTCCGCCAGGGTGCTCGCCGAGCGGCTCGGCGTCGAACCGCTCGTCTTCCCCGGTGACCACCAGGGCCTGGCGCTCGACGTCGCCACCTGCGCCGAGATCGTCCACAAAGCCCTCGGCTGACCCCGCCGGCGGGCCGGGTGGCGCGAGCGTCCGCGCCGCCCCGGCTCCGCGTCCGGCCGCCCCGACTCCGCGTCGGCGTCCGCCGCCGTAGGCTGACGTCGTCGTGGAGAGGCCGCACGCGCCGGTCGGTGCCGGGGCGTGCGGACGTCCCACGCCCGCTGCCCCACCCAGCTCGCCCGGGGACGAAGGCGGCCCCGGCTGACGCAAGGATCGGAGTCACCGTGTCCGGACCGCTCGACGGAGTGCTCGTCGTCGACCTGACCCGCGCCCTCGCCGGGCCGCACGCCGCGATGATGCTGGGCGACCTCGGCGCCCGCGTCATCAAGGTGGAGAACCCCGGTGGCGGGGACGACACCCGCGGCTGGGGGCCGCCTTTCGTGCAGCCCGAGACCGGCGACCGCGAGTCGACCTACTTCCTGTCGGCCAACCGCAACAAGGAGTCGATCGCCCTCGACCTCAAGGACGACGCCGACCGGGAGGTGCTCACGGACCTGCTGCGCCGCGCCGACGTGCTGCTGGAGAACTTCCGGCCCGGCACGCTGACCCGGCTCGGGTTCGGCACCGACGTCCTGGCCGAGCTGAACCCCCGGCTGATCACGCTGTCGATCAGCGGCTTCGGGCACGACGGACCGGAGGGCGGCCGGGCGGGCTACGACCAGATCGCCCAGGGCGAGGCCGGGCTGATGTCCCTGACCGGGCCGGGGCCGGACGACCCGCAGCGCGTCGGCGTCCCGATCGGCGACCTGCTGGCCGGCATGTACGGCGCCTACGGCGTGCTGGCCGCGCTGTTCGAGAGGGAACGCACCGGACGCGGCCAGGTGGTGCGCACCTCGCTGCTCGCGGCGATCGTCGGCGTGCACGCCTTCCAGGGGACGGCGTGGACGGTCGCCGGCCAGGTCGGGCGGCCGCAGGGCAACCACCACCCGTCGATCGCGCCGTACGGGCTGTTCCGCTGCAAGGACGGGTCGGTGCAGCTGTCGTGCGGCAGCGAGTCGCTGTGGCGCCGGCTCTGCGGCGAGTTCGGCCTGGACCCCGAGGCGCCGGGAATGGCGACCAACGGCGACCGCGTGGGCAACCGGCGGCGGGTGATCGAGCTGATCGAGGACGCCTTCGCGGAGCATCCCGCCGAGGAACTGCTGGCCCGGCTGGCCGCGGCGGGCATCCCGGCCGGCAAGGTGCGCACGATCGACGAGGTCTACACGTGGGAGCAGACCCTGTCACAGGGGCTGCTCGTCGACGTCGAGCACGCCACCCTCGGCCGGCTGCGACTGCCCGGCCCGCCGCTGCGCTTCTTCACCCCCGGCCCGGACGGCGAGACCGAGACCACCCGCCGCGAGCACGCCGCGCCGCCCGTGCTCGACGCCGACGGAGCGGCGATCCGCGCCGAGGTGGCCCGGGACGCCGACGGCGCCCCCCGGCGGAGCCGGACGGGCGCACCCGGCGCCTGAACGGGCGCCCGGGCCGTACGGCCTGTCCGGCTCTTGGCCCGGGCGGCCCGCGCGTGCTTCAATCACTGTGCGCGGTGGCCACTTGATGGGTGGGCTCCAGGAGGGCGTGCGGCGATGCCGCATGCGTTCTTCTCGTACGACAGCCCCTGACGGCGCGACCTTCCCCGGAAGGCGTGCCCGCCCATCATGAGGAGAACTTCAGTGCAATCCCCGCGTTTGAGATCGCTGTCCCTGAGATCCGGGCGCAAACTCGCCGTGCTCGCCGCGGTGGCGGCCGTGCTCGCCGGCGTCGTCGCGGTCCTGACGCAGACCGCGGCCGAGGCGCACGGCGCCCTGCAGGCCCCGGCGAGCCGCACGTACGCGTGTTACACCGACGGCCTCACCGGGGGCCAGATCATCCCCAACAACCCCGCCTGCAAGGACGCCGTGGCGGCCGGCGGCACCCAGCCCCTCTACGACTGGTACGGCGTGCTCCGCTCCGACGGGGGCGGCCGCACCCGGGGCTTCATCCCCGACGGACAGCTGTGCAGCGGCGGTTTCAGCAAGTACGCCGCCTACGACGCGCCGAGAACCGACTGGCCGACCACCACGCTGAAGGCGAACAGCACCTACAACTTCGTCTACGGGGCGTGGGTGCCGCACCCCGGCGGCTTCAAGCTCTACGTCACCAAGGACGGCTGGAACCCGGCCAAGCCGCTGACGTGGGCGGACATGGAGGAGCAGCCGTTCCTCACGGTCGACCCCGAACCCGCGGTCAGCAACGGCGCCTACCGCTTCTCCGGCAAGCTGCCCGACAAGAGCGGCCGGCACATCATCTACGCGGTCTGGTACCGGTCCGACAGCCAGGAGACCTTCTACGGCTGCTCGGACGTGAACTTCCTCCGCGACGGCGCCTCGCCCAGCCCCTCGCCGAGCCCGTCGCCGAGCCCCACGCCCGCCACGAACGACCCGTCGCCGACCCCCTCGCCCTCCCCGACGCCGCCGGGGAACCCGGCGTGCACGGCCACGGTGAAGCTGACCAACACCTGGCAGGGCGGCTTCCAGGGCGAGGTCACGATCAAGAACACCGGGACGAGTCCGCTCAACGACTGGTACGTCCAGTGGGCGATGCCGCTGGGCACGACGCTCACGCAGGCGTGGAACGGCACGTCCATGCAGAGCGGGCCGTTCATGATGATCCACGCGCCGGAGTGGAACAAGACGCTGGCCCCCGGAGCCTCGGCCACGGCCGGGTTCCTCGGCAGCGGCTCGGCCTCCCCGTCGATCAGCGACATCACCTGCGGCTGACCGCTTCCCGCGACGCCGGGCGGACGGGCGCCGCCTGATCCGCCCGGCACTCAGCCGGGGGCTTCGCGCCCGCGCCGGGTGCCGGGGGCTCTGCGCCCGCGCCGGGTGCAGGGGGCTCTGCGCCCGCGCCGGGTGCCGGGGATGACGCCCGGGGAGGCCGTCGCGGCGGCTCCCCGGGCGTTGCGCGATGGGTGGGCGGAGGAGGATCCGCCTCTCGTACCCGCGGTGCGATAGCCACTGTGGGTGTGGCCTCACCTCCCTGGGGATGGTGGGAGCGCTCCCACATGGCCCGGACCCTAACGCGCCGAATCGCGCCGGACCAGCGGAGCCGCTCCGGCATGCGCTGTCCGCCCAGTTCACGGGCCGCAACGCGATGAAAGTTTCGCCGCGCGCGTCCCGGCGGCCCGTCACGAAGCGCCGTCGGGAGGCGGGAGTCAGCGGGCCAGGGCGTGGTCGAGCGCGGTCTCGCGCCGGCCGAGGAACCGCGGCGAGGAGCGCAGCACCAGGCCGTCGGCCAGCCCCTTGGCCGCGGCCGGGAGCTCCCTGAGGGCGTAGGCCACCGTCTCCGCCGGCCAGTCGCGGCTCGAGTCGTCGCCGACCCCGAACGCGTCCAGCCCGGCCGTACGGCACAGCGCCACGGCCCGGGGGAGGTGGAACACCTGGGTCACGACGACGAGACGGGACGCGCCGAAGATCTCCTTGGCCCGTACGCAGGAGTCCCAGGTGTCGAACCCGGCGTAGTCGAGGACGATCCTGTCCGCGGGCACGCCGCCGGAGACCAGGTAGTCGCGCATGACCGAGGGCTCGTCGTAGTCCCTGCGGCTGTTGTCGCCGGACAGCAGCAGGGCCCGCACCCTGCCCGTGCGGTACAGCTCGGCCGCGATGTCGAGCCGGGCGCGCAGCATCGCGCTGGGCTGCCCGTCCCGCACGCCCGCGCCCAGGACGAGCGCGGCCGGCATCGTTGGCACCTCGGCGGTCCAGCGCGTGCCCGGCTCGGCGGTCACCCGGTGGCCGGCGCTCGTCAGCCAGGCCCAGGTCATCGGCGCGAGCGGCAGCACGCTCAGGGCGACCAGCCCCTGGAAGCCGCGGCGCAGGGCCGTACGGGACCAGGTCCAGGGGCGTAAGACGCTCACCGGGGTCAGACCCCCGCGTGGTGGAGCTCCGGCCGCCCGTAGGCCGGGACGGGCGCGGGACCCCGGGTTCGCATCAGGAACACGACGCGCAGCGCGCAGACCCACACCAGTGTCGCCCCCAGCACGTGCAGGAGCACCAGTGCCGCGGGAACGGCGAGGAAGTACTGCACGTAGCCGACCACGCCCTGGGAGAGCTCCACCGCGAGCAGCACGAGCGCGGCGCGCCGGGCCGGGCCGGGGGAGTCGGTGACGCGCAGGGCCAGCAGCAGGGCGAACGTCAGCCCGACGACGACGTAGGCGATGTCGGTGTGCAGCCGCACCACGCTCTGGATGTCGAAGCCGAAGCGGGAGGCCGCGTCGTCGCCCGAGTGGGGCCCGGTGCCGGTCACCACCACCCCGGCGAGCAGCAGCGCGAAGGCGGCCGCGGCCAGCACGTACCCCAGTGTGCGGATCTCCTTGCGGACCAGCCCCTCCGCCGGGGCGTCGCCCTCGCCCGCCCGCGCGAACAGCACGACGGCGGCGGCGATCATGCCGACGGACAGCAGGAAGTGGACGCTGACGGTCACCGGGTTGAGCATCGTGTGGACCACGAGCCCGCCCCACAGGGCCTGGACGACGACGCCGGCCGGCTGCACCAGCGCGAGCCGCAGCAGGACCGGGCCGCGCTCGCCCCGCGACAGCTTCCAGGCGGCGATCACACACGGCACCGCGACCGCGAGCACGAGGAACGCCAGCAGCCGGTTGCCGAACTCGATCGCCATGTTGAGGGGCGCGTGCGTGTCGATCCTGGCCGGGACGAAGCTGTCGGGCGTGCAGCGCGGCCAGGTCGGGCAGCCGAGTCCGGAGCCGGTGACGCGCACGGCGGCGCCGGTGACGGTGATGCCGACGTTGACCACGATCGCCGCCAGCGCCCACCGCCGCATCGACTCGTTCGTCGGGAACATGAACGAGCGGTAGAAGGCGAGCAGCCTGCCGCGGATCCGGTCGGTCGTGGGATTCACGGCATCAATCGTAGGTGGCCCTGTGGGTGGTCCCTTCTCCGGACCCCGCCGCCCGCGGTGATCATCGCCGCGGCTGGGCCGGTACGATCGGCGGTACGGGACCGAGGAGGGCGGTGGCCGGTCGATGGGCGGGGCGTGGGACGGACCGGCGGGACGCACGAGCGACGACCTCCGCGCACCGGACGGGAGAACGCGGCAGAAGAACCTGCGCGAGCGGGTGGCGCAGGCGCTGCGCGACGCGGTGGTGGCCGGGGAGATGCGGCCCGGCGTCGTGTACTCGGCCCCCGCGCTGGCGGCGAGGTTCGGGGTCTCCGCCACACCGGTGCGGGAGGCCATGCTCGACCTCGCCAAGGAGGGCCTGTTCGAGGCGCTGCGCAACAAGGGCTTCCGGGTCGCGGAGGTGTCCGAGCGCGACCTCGACGAGATCATCGAGATCAGGCGGCTGCTCGAGGTGCCCACGGTGGCCCGGCTCGCCGGGCGATCCGCGGTCGTGGAGGCCGGGGAACTGCGCCCGATCGCCGAGGAGATCGTCTCGGCCGCGGCACGGGGCGATCTGCTCGCCTACGTGGCCGCCGACCAGCGGTTCCACCTCGCGCTGCTGGCCCTGTCGGGCAACGTGCGGCTGGTCGAGACGGTCAGGGACCTGCGCGCCCGGGCCCGGCTCTACGGGTTGCGCGGCCGGCCCGACGCGCGGCTGCTCGCGGCCTCGGCGCGCGAGCACCTCGACCTCCTCGACGCCCTCGTACGCGGCGACGCCGCGGCGGCCGAGAGCCTGATGAACCACCACCTGCGGCACGTACGGGCGATCTGGTCGGGCGGCCCGCCCGCGCAGTGAGCGGCGGCCCGGGCGGACCGGGTCAGCCGTCGTCCCGGCGGGTGGCGCCGATGGAGGCGACGACCACGCAGCCGATCGCCGCCCACTCGCGAACCTGAAGCACCTCGCCCAGGACGAACAGGCCGACGAGGGCGGCGACGGCGGGCTCCAGGCTCATCAGGATCCCGAAGACCCGCTTGGGCATCCGGCGCAGCGCCTCGAGCTCCAGCGAGTAGGGGATGACCGAGGAGAGCAGGCCGACCCCGGCTCCGACGAGCAGGATCTCGGGCCGCAGCAGGTCGGTCCCGCCCGCGGTGACGCCGATGGGCGCGATGACGACCGTCGCCACGATCATGGCGAGCGACAGTCCGCTGGCGCCGGGGAAACGGGCGCCGGTGGCCTGGGAGAACACGATGTAGGCGGCCCAGAACGTCCCCGCGAGCGCGGCGAATCCGATCCCCGCCCAGCTCGCGGTCCCCGCGTCGCCCCAGGGGGCGAGCAGGACCACGCCGGCGGCGGCCAGCGCCACCCACAACAGGTCGAGCCTGCGCCGGGAGGACACCACGGCCAGGGTGAGCGGCCCGACGAACTCGATGGACACCGCGATCCCGATCGGCAGCCGGGCGAGCGCCTCGTAGAACGACAGGTTCATCAGGCCGAGGCTGAGCCCGAAGGCGGCGCCGACGGCGAGGTCGCGCCGCGACAGCCCGCGCACCCGGGGCCGGACGACGGCCAGCAGCATGACCGCGCCGGTGGCGATGCGCAGGAACACCACGGCCGTGGGGGGAAGCTGGGTGAACAGGTTCTTGGCCAGCCCGGCGCCCACCTGGACCGACAGGACGGCCAGCAGCACCAGGCCCGGCGGCGGTATCGCGTCGGACGCGGCCCGCAGCGCCCTGCCCGGCGACGGCCTCATGCGGTACGGCTCGGCCCCCGGAAGGGATTCAGCGGTCATGCCGGCGACCCCAGACTGGCATTGATCACGGACAACGCCCGCAATCATATGCAGGGGCCGTCAGGCCGCCGGTAGGCCCCCGGGGTCATTCCCAGCGGAACGTGCGGGCGGCCAGGGCGAGCGCGCCCACCGTCCAGCACAGCAGCACGAGCAGCGCGCCGCCGGGGAAGCCGCCGCCGGCGCTCAGGACGGTCCGCAGGCCGGAGGTGAGCGCGCTGATCGGCAGCAGTTCGAGCACGTGCCGGACGCCCGCGGGGAACCGGTCCAGCGGGAACAGCACGCCGCCGAGCCCGAGCAGCACCAGGTAGACGAGGTTGGCCCCGGCCAGCGTGGCCTCCGCCCGGAGCGTCCCGGCCATGAGCAGGCCGAGGCCGCTGAAGGCCGCCGTGCCAAGCAGCAGGAGCGGCACGGCCCACAGCGGATCGCCGTGCGGCGACCAGCCGAGCGTCAGCGCCACCACGACGATCACCACGACCTGCAGCGCCTCCACGGCGACGACGGCGGCGGTCTTGGCCAGCAGCAGCCCGGCCCGCGACAACGGGGTCGCGCCCAGGCGCTTGAGCACGCCGTACCGCCGCTCGAAACCGGTCGCGATCGCCTGCCCGGTGAACGCGGTCGACATGACCGCCAGCGCGAGGATGCCGGGGGCGACGAAGTCGACGCGCGGACCGGCGCCGACGTCCACCAGCGGGGCCGTGGAGAAACCGACGAGCAGCAGGATCGGGATGATCAGCGTGAGCAGGAGCTGCTCGCCGTTGCGCAGCGTGGCCCGGATCTCCGCGCCCGCCTGGGCGAGGACCATCCGGTGCAGCGGCGCGGCCCCCGGCCGCGGCGTGAGGTCCAGTGTGGCGATCGTGGTCACCGCAGCTCCCTGCCGGTCAGTTCGAGGAAGACGTCCTCCAGGGTGCGCCGCTCGATGCGCAGGTCCTCGGTGGTGACGCCCTCGGTGGCGCACCAGGCGGTGACGGTCGCGAGCAGCTGGGGGCCGACCTGCCCCTCGATGATGTAGTGCCCCGCGGGCGACTCCTTGGCCGCGCTGCCCGGCGGCAGCGCCGCCAGCAGTTCCTCCAGGTCGAGCCCCGGCCGCGCGCGGAACCTGAGCTGGCGCTCGGCGCCGGTCAGCGACTCGGGCGTGCCCTCGGCCACCACCCGGCCGTGGTCGATGACCACGACGTGGTCGGAGAGCTTCTCCGCCTCGTCCATCTGATGGGTCGTCAGCACCACCGACACCCCGGCGGCGCGCAGGGCCGTGACGAGGTCCCAGCAGGCGTGGCGCGCCTGCGGGTCGAGCCCGGCGGTCGGCTCGTCCAGGAAGACCAGTTCGGGCCGTCCGATCACCGCCGCCGCGAGCGACAGGCGCTGCTGCTGCCCGCCCGACAGCCGCCGGTACGGCGTGCGCGCGTGCCCGGCCAGACCGAGCAGGCCGAGCAGGGCGTCCGGGTCGAGCGGGTGGGCGTAGAACCGGGAGACCACCCGCAGCCACTCGCCCGCGCGGGCGGCGGGAGGCACCCCTCCCGTCTGCGGCATGATCCCCAGGCGCGGCCTGAGAGCGGGGTCGGCCGGGTCCAGGCCGAGCACGCGGACGGTCCCGCCGTCCGGCCGGCGGAAGCCCTCGCAGATCTCGATCGTGGAGGTCTTGCCGGCGCCGTTGGGCCCGAGGATCGCCGTGACGGCGCCCCGGGCGCAGGTGAGGGTGAGCCCGTCGACGGCCGTGGTGCTCCCGTACCGCTTGACCAGCCCGTCGATCTCGACCGCGGGAGCGCCGCCGTCCGCGCCGCCACGCGCGCTGTCAAGCGTGCTGTCCACCCCCGGCACCGCACCGGCCTCCCCTCACGGACCGACCGCCAGAGCCGGCCGGATACGGGTCGTCCTGGTCAGTCGTCGACGGCATCGAGTCTAGGGAGCGGGAAGCGCGCTCTCGTCGGCGAGTGCCGTCATTCCAGCCCTCGGGGGTAAAGGATGGGGAAAAGCCTCGTCGTCGCAGGTTAGGTAAGCCTTACCTGCGTGAGAAATTGCATTCCCGTGGACCCCGGCTTGGGTTTGTCGGCCGGGAAGGAATTACGGCACACTGATGTTGTGAAATACGTGCAGGGGAAGCAGAACGCCGAGAAGGCCGTGGTGACACGGCCGGTTGCGGCGACCCCTGCGCACAGAGACATCCCGCACAGGGACGTCGTGAACAGGGACGTCGTGAACAAGGACCTCGGTGCCGAGCGGGGGACCCGGGCCAGGGTGGCGCGGCTCATCCTGGAGCACGGTCCGGTGACCGCCGCGGCGCTCGGCGAGCGGCTCGGCCTTACTCCGGCCGCGGTCCGCCGTCACCTCGACGCGCTGCTGGCCGAGGGCATGATAGAGCCTCGTACGGCCCGCCCGCGCGGCCAGCGGGGACGGGGCAGGCCCGCGAAGATGTTCGCGATCACCGACGCGGGCCGCAGCGCCTTCGTCCACGCCTACGACGACCTGGCCGGCAGCGCGCTGCGCTTCCTGGCCGAGCGTCTGGGCGGTGAAGCGGTGTCGGAGTTCGCGCGGGCGCAGGTGTCCGGGCTGGTCGGCCGGCTCGAGGCGCTCATGCGCGAGGTCCCGGCCGAGCAGCGGGTCCGCGTGCTGGCCGAGGCTCTGTCCACGGAGGGCTACGCGGCGTCGGCGACGGCGACGGGCAAGGGCGGCGAGCAGTTGTGCCAGCACCACTGCCCGGTCGCGCACGTCGCGGCGCAGTTCCCGCAGCTGTGCGAGGCGGAGACCGAGGCGTTCGCCCGGCTGCTGGGCACCCCGGTGCAGCGGCTGGCCACGATCGCCAACGGCGACGGGGTCTGCACCACCCATGTGAGTTCACACGCGCTCGCCGCACGGCACGCGCGTACCGACCTATCGAGCACATCGACGAGCAAGGAGTCCGGAAGGTGACTGTCACCGACCGCCCGGAGCTGGAAGGCCTCGGGAATTACAAGTTCGGCTGGGCCGACGCGGACGTGGCTGGGGCCACGGCCCGGCGTGGGCTGTCCGAAGAGGTCGTCCGCGACATCTCCGCGCTCAAGAACGAGCCGGAGTGGATGCTCGACCTGCGCCTCAAGGGCCTTCGGCTGTTCGGGAAGAAGCCGCTGCCGACCTGGGGCTCCGACCTCACGGGCATCGACTTCGACAACATCAAGTACTTCGTCCGTTCGACGGAGAAGCAGGCCGCGTCCTGGGACGAGCTGCCCGCCGACATCAAGAACACCTACGACAAGCTCGGCATCCCGGAGGCGGAGAAGCAGCGCCTCATCGCCGGCGTCGCCGCCCAGTACGAGTCCGAGGTCGTCTATCACAAGATTCGTGAGGACCTCGAGGAGAAGGGCGTCATCTTCGTCGACACCGACACCGGGCTGCGCGAGCACGAGGAGCTCTTCAAGGAGTACTTCGGCTCGGTGATCCCGGTGGGCGACAACAAGTTCGCCGCGCTCAACACGGCCGTGTGGTCGGGCGGATCGTTCATCTACGTGCCGCCGAACGTGCACGTCGAGATCCCGCTGCAGGCCTACTTCCGGATCAACACCGAGAACATGGGCCAGTTCGAGCGGACCCTGATCATCGTGGACGAGAACTCCTACGTCCACTACGTCGAGGGCTGCACCGCGCCGATCTACTCGTCCGACTCGCTCCACTCGGCGGTCGTCGAGATCATCGTGAAGAAGGGCGCCCGCTGCCGCTACACGACGATCCAGAACTGGTCGAACAACGTCTACAACCTGGTCACCAAGCGCGCCGTGGCGTACGAGGGCGCGACCATGGAGTGGATCGACGGCAACATCGGCTCCAAGGTCACGATGAAGTACCCCGCCGTCTACCTGATGGGCGAGCACGCCAAGGGCGAGACGCTGTCGGTCGCCTTCGCGGGCGAGGGCCAGCACCAGGACGCGGGCGCCAAGATGGTGCACCTCGCGCCCAAGACGTCCTCCACGATCATCTCCAAGTCCGTGGCGCGCGGCGGCGGCCGCACGTCCTACCGCGGCCTGGTGCAGATCGACGAGGGCGCGGCCGGCTCGGCCTCGACAGTCAAGTGCGACGCGCTGCTCGTCGACCAGATCAGCCGGTCCGACACCTACCCGTACGTGGACGTCCGTGAGGACGACGTGTCCATGGGCCACGAGGCCACGGTCTCCAAGGTGTCGGAGGACCAGCTGTTCTACCTGATGAGCCGCGGCCTCGGCGAGGACGAGGCGATGGCCATGATCGTGCGCGGCTTCGTCGAGCCGATCGCCCGCGAGCTGCCCATGGAGTACGCCCTGGAGCTCAACCGCCTGATCGAGCTGCAGATGGAAGGAGCGGTCGGCTGATGGGCCTGGAGACCAAACCGCTGTCGACGCTGCACGAGAAGGCGTCGTACGACGTGGCGGACTTCCCGGTGCCGACGGGCCGCGAGGAGGAGTGGCGGTTCACGCCGCTGTCGCGGCTCAAGGGCCTGCACAACGGCACGGCCGCCCTCACCGGCGGCGTCGTGGTGGACGTCGAGGCCGCGCCCGAGGTGCGCGTCGAGACCGTCGGCCGCGACGACGCCCGGCTCGGCAAGGCCTACACGCCGGCCGACCGGGTCAGCGCGCAGGCGTACTCGTCGTTCGAGAAGGCCACCGTCGTCACGGTGCCGAAGATGACGGCCGCCTCCCGGCCCACCCTGATCACCCTGCGGGGGTCCGGGGCGGGCGCCGCCGCGTACGGGCACATCCTCGTGTCGGTGGAGCCGATGGCCGAGGCCGTGCTGGTCCTCGACCACCGCGGCAGCGCCGTCTACGCCGACAACGTCGAGTTCGACGTGGCCGAGGGCGCGACGCTCAAGGTCGTCAGCCTGCAGGACTGGGACGACGACGCCGTGCACGTCTCCCACCACCACGCGCGGCTCGGCAAGGACGCGACGTTCCGCTCGTTCGTGGTCACCCTCGGCGGCGACCTCGTACGGCTGTCGCCCTCGGTGTCGTACACCGCCCCCGGCGGCGACGCCGATCTCACCGGGCTGTACTTCGTGGACGCCGGCCAGCACCTGGAGCACCGCCTCCTGGTGGACCACAGCGTGCCGAACTGCCGCAGCAACGTGACCTACAAGGGCGCGCTGCAGGGCGACGACGCGCACGCGGTCTGGATCGGGGACGTGATCATCCGGGCCGAGGCCGAGGGCACCGACACCTACGAGCTGAACCGGAACCTCATCCTCACCGACGGCGCCCGCGCCGACTCGGTGCCGAACCTGGAGATCCTCACCGGCGAGGTCGCGGGAGCGGGCCACGCGTCCGCCTCCGGCCGTCTCGACGACGAGCACATCTTCTACCTGCAGGCCCGCGGCATCCCGTTCGACGAGGCGCGCCGCCTGGTCATCCACGGCTTCTTCGCCCAGCTGCTGGAGAAGATCGAGGTGCCGGAGATCCGCGAGCGGGTCCTGTCCGCGGTCGAGGCGGAGCTGGCCCGATGAGCTCCGAGATCGCCCACTGGGAGAAGGTCTGCCAGGTCGGGGACATCCCCGACGGCGGCGTCATCGGCCTGGAGGTCGGTGAGACGCCCGTCGCCCTGGTCAGGACCGGCGGCGAGGTCTTCGCCCTGCACGACGTGTGCTCCCACGCCGAGGTGCGGCTCAGCGAGGGCGAGGTCTACGACCACACCCTGGAATGCTGGCTCCACGGCTCCTGTTTCGACCTGCGCAGCGGCAAGCCCACCGGGCCGCCCGCGACCAGGCCCGTCAACGTCTACCGTGTCAAGATCGAAGGCGACGACGTGTACGTCTCGCTCTCGAAGGAGTAAATACCCGTGTCCACTCTTGAGATCCGTGACCTGCACGTCGCCGTGGGCGACAAGGAGATCCTGCGCGGCGTCGACCTGACGGTCCGCAGCGGCGAGACGCACGCCATCATGGGCCCGAACGGCTCGGGCAAGTCGACGCTGGCCTACGCCGTCGCCGGCCACCCGAAGTACACGATCACCTCCGGCTCCGTGCTGCTCGACGGCGAGGACCTGCTGGAGATGTCGGTGGACGAGCGCGCCCGCGCCGGCCTCTTCCTCGCCATGCAGTACCCGGTCGAGGTCCCCGGCGTCAGCGTGTCGAACTTCCTGCGCTCGGCGATCACCGCGGTCCGCGGCGAGGCGCCCAAGCTGCGCGACTTCGCCAAGGAGCTGAAGTCGGGCATGGACGCGCTGTCCATCGACCCGGCCTTCGCCCAGCGCAACACGAACGAGGGCTTCTCCGGCGGCGAGAAGAAGCGCCACGAGATCCTCCAGCTCGAACTGCTCAAGCCCAAGATCGCCGTCCTGGACGAGACCGACTCCGGCCTCGACGTCGACGCCCTGCGCGTGGTCTCCGAGGGCATCAACCGGTTCCGCGCGAGCGGCGACACCGGCGTGCTGCTGATCACCCACTACACCCGCATCCTGCGCTACGTGAAGCCGGACTTCGTCCACGTCTTCGCCGGCGGGCGCGTGGTGGAGGAGGGCGGCCCTGAGCTGGCCGACAAGCTGGAGAACGAGGGCTACGAGGCCTACACCACGAAGGCGGCGTCCGCCTGATGAGTGCGCCCGGCTTCGACGTGGAGAGGATCAGGAAGGACTTCCCGGTCCTCGGCCGCGAACTTCCCGGAGGCAGGTCGCTGGTCTACCTCGACTCCGGCAACTCCTCCCAGAAGCCGACCCAGGTGATCGAGACCATGCGCGATCATCTGACCTGGCACTACGGCAACGTCGGCCGGGCGCTGCACGTGCTGGGCAGCGAGTCGACCGAGGCCTACGAGGCCGCGCGCGACAAGATCGCCGCGTTCGTGAAGGCCCCCTCGCGCGACGAGATCGTCTTCACCAAGAACGCCTCCGAGGCCCTCAACCTCGTGGCGTACGCCTTCGGCAACCCCGTCGGCGAGGACGAGCGGTTCCGGATCGGCCCCGGCGACGAGATCGTCATCTCGGAGATGGAGCACCACTCCAACATCGTGCCGTGGCAGCTGCTCGCGCAGCGGACCGGCGCGACGCTGCGCTGGTTCCCGGTGACCGACGAGGGCCGCCTCGACGTCGAGGGCCTGGAGGAGCTGGTCAACGAGCGCACGAAGATCGTGTCGATCACGCACCAGTCGAACGTGCTGGGCACGGTCAACTCGGTCTCGCCGATCCTGGCCCGCGCGCGCGAGGTCGGCGCGCTGATGATGCTCGACGCGTCGCAGTCGGTGCCGCACCAGCCCGTGGACGTGACCGAGCTGGGCGTCGACTTCGTCGCGTTCACCGGCCACAAGATGGTCGGGCCGTCCGGCATCGGCGTGCTGTGGGGCCGTCGCGAGCTGCTCGACGCGATGCCGCCGTTCCTCGGCGGCGGCGAGATGATCGAGGCGGTCTGGATGGACCGCTCGACGTACGCGCCGGTGCCGCACAAGTTCGAGGCCGGGACGCCGCCGATCGTCGAGGCGATCGGCCTCGGCGCCGCGGCCGACTACCTGACCGCCGTCGGCATGGACCAGATCAAGGCGCACGAGAAGGAACTCGTCGCGTACGCGCTGGAGGCGCTGCCGGAGGTCCCGGGGCTCAGGATCATCGGCCCGCGCACGCCCATCGCCCGCGGCGGCACGATCTCGTTCACGCTGGAGGGGATCCACCCGCACGACGTGGGGCAGATCCTCGACGACGTGTACGGGATCGCGGTCCGGGTAGGTCATCACTGCGCCCGGCCGCTGCACCTCAGGTTCGGAATTCCCGCGACCACACGGGCGTCTTTCTACCTGTACAACACGACGGCCGAGATCGACGCACTGGTCCGCGGCCTCCACCACGTGCAGAAGGTGTTCGGCTGAGCCATGATCGCTGAATCGATGTACCAGGAGCTGATCCTGGAGCACTACAAGCATCCCCAGGGGCGCGGCCTCCGTGACCCTTACGACGCCGAGGTGCACCACGTCAACCCGACCTGCGGCGACGAGGTGACGCTGCGGGTGAAGGTGGCCGACGGCGGCAAGGTGCTCGACGTGTCCTACGACGGTCAGGGCTGCTCCATCAGCCAGGCCGCCGCCTCGGTGCTGCACGAGCTCGCCACGGGCTCCACCGTGGAGGAGTCGCTGTCGGTGGTGGAGGAGTTCACCCGGCTCATGCAGGGCAGGGGCCAGGTGGAGCCGGATGAGGACGTGCTGGGCGACGCGGTGGCGTTCGCCGGTGTGGCGAAGTTCCCCGCCCGCGTCAAGTGCGCGCTGCTGGCCTGGATGGCCTACAAGGACGCGCTCATGAGGAGCCAGGGATGACCGGCGGCCTCCGCCGCGTTGGGAAGTACGGCGCCGCGCCGCGGGCGGCGCGAGGTGAGGAGACGACGTGAGCAAGCCGACCCAGACCCCCACGGGACCGGTCGCCGAGACGGCCGGGGCCGCCCCCGGCACCTACGACGGGGAGACCAGCCTCGACGACGTGCTCGAGGCGCTGAAGGACGTCGTGGACCCCGAACTGGGGATCAACGTGGTGGACCTCGGCCTCGTGTACGGCGTCAACCTCGACCCGGCCGGCGAGGGCGAGCGCCCGATCGCCACCATCGACATGACGCTGACCAGCGCCGCCTGCCCGCTGACCGACGTGATCGAGGACCAGGCCAACTCGGCGCTCGCCGACCTGGTCTCCAACGTGGTCATCAACTGGGTCTGGCTGCCGCCGTGGGGCCCCGACAAGATCACCGAAGAGGGCCGTGACCAGCTGAGGATGCTCGGCTTCAACGTCTGATCCCGGCGACCTCCCGCCAGAGAGAACCCGCACCGTCCCGCCGCGTCCGCACGCGGCGGGACGCCGCGTTTGTCCCCCACGCGCGGAGCGTGTCCCGCACCGGCGTGACCGATGCGATGCGGGAATGCCGTACGATCGTTTTTTGCTCTTCCTTGTGCGACGTGAGTGAAAGGCGTCCGTGAGAGCCGCCGCCCGGCGGTCTCCACTTCTGCGGGACGTGTGCTCACGGCATCGTGCGGGCAGCAGGCCGTCGTAATTCCGGCCAGTGATGCCCGTAGGCACGGCACGCCTGCCGTGCCTGACCCGGCTCGTCCTTTCGCAGAAGTGACGCGCCCGCGTGTTCCGGCACGTCTTTCTTCGAAAGGCACGATTTCGTGACCATCTCTGCCCTCGACGAGGGCACGACCACCCCTGCCGAGTTCGGGACGCTGGGGCTGCCCAGACCGCTCGTGACAGGGCTCGCCCGGCAGGGCATCACCACGCCGTTCCCGATCCAGCGGGCGGCCATCCCCGACATCCTCGCCGGGCTCGACGTCCTCGGACGCGGCCGGACCGGTTCCGGCAAGACCCTCGCCTTCGGCCTGCCGACGCTGGCCAGGATCGCGGGGGACAAGTCGGCGCCCCGGCGGCCCCGCGCCCTCGTCCTGGTGCCCACCCGCGAACTCGCCTTCCAGGTCGCCGCCACCATCGAGCCGCTCGGCCGGGGGCTGTCGCTGCGCACCAGGACGGTCGTCGGAGGCATGCCGATGGGCCGCCAGATCGAGGACCTGCGCCGGGGGGTGGACGTCGTGGTCGCCACGCCCGGCCGCCTCACCGACCTGATCGAGCAGGGCGCGTGCGCCCTCGACGACGTCGAGATCACGGTCCTCGACGAGGCCGACCACATGTGCGACCTCGGCTTCCTCCCCGTGGTGAGCGCGCTGCTCGCGCGCACGCCCGCCGACGGGCAGCGCCTGCTGTTCTCCGCGACGCTCGACGGCGACGTGGACACGCTGGTCCAGCGCTTCCTGACCGACCCGGTGGTCCACTCGCTGGATCCGGCCACCTCCCCGGTCGACACGATGGAGCACCACCTGCTCCAGGTGCAGCGCGACGACAAGGCCGACGTGACGGCCGAGATCGCCAACCGGGACGGCCGTACGATCCTGTTCGTGCGCACCCAGCACGGCGTCGACCGGGTCGTCAAGCAGCTCGCCCGGGCGGGGGTCCGCGCGGGCGGCCTGCACGGCGGCAAGCGGCAGAACCAGCGCACCCGCATCCTCGACGGGTTCCGCCAGGGCAAGATCGGGGTGCTCGTGTGCACCGACGTCGCGGCGCGCGGCATTCACGTCGACGACGTGAGCCTCGTGCTGCACGTGGACCCGCCCGCCGACCACAAGAGCTACCTGCACCGGGGCGGCCGTACGGCCCGTGCGGGCGAGCGCGGCGTGGTGCTGACGCTGGTGCTGCCGAGCGAGCGTCGCTCCACCGAGTCGATGACCCGCAAGGCGGGGGTCGCCGCCGAGCGGCACCGGGTGGCGCCGGGCGACCCGGTCCTGAACGAGATCGCCGGGGCCCGGCGGCCGAGCGGCGAGGCCGTGGCCGTATGGGAGCCCGACGTGCGCGCGCCGCTGCGGCCCGGGCACGACGACAGGCAGCGGGACGACAAGCCGCGGGGCCGTCGCCGTTTCGGCGACCGTCCCCGTGCCGGCGACCGCCCCGGCGAGGGCGAGGGCCGGCGCAGGTGGCCCGACCAGGGTGAGCGGTCCCGGGCGCCGTGGGCCGGTGACGGACACGGCGAGTCCCGTGGCGGCCGGGGCGGCGGTCACCACCGTGGCCGGGCCGGCGGGCAGGCCGGGTACGGCGCGGGCGAAGGCGGTCGCGGCCGCCGGTTCACCGGCCGCTGATCCCACCCCTCTTCTCGACCACCTCTTCTCGACCACCGGGCCGTCCGTACGGGCGGCCCGGTGGCATGTGGGGACGTTCCTCCCACACGCTCCGTGCGGCGACGGCCGGGCACCTCTTGACGCGAACTATGTAGACCGGTCTAGTCTAATAGGTGTGATCGAAGAAGCGGGAGCCGGGATCGGCGGCCGGCTCGTGGAGCCGACGCCCGAGCCGGTCCACAAGGGCACGGAGGTCTCGTCGTGAGCGTCGCGGGCAGACACGCACTGGTCCTGGGCGCGACCGGTTTCGTCGGACGCCACCTGGTCCTCGCGCTCGGCCGGGCCGGCGTCCGGGTGAGCGCGGCCTGCCGAAGCCGCGAGTCCTACCGGCGGCTCGCCGAGTGGCTGGCCGAGCACGGGCACGAGGCGGCCCCGGCCGACCTCCGGGTCGACTTCGCCGGGCCGTCGCTGATCGACGGGGAGGCCGGCGACGTCACGGAGGTCTACAACTGCGCCGGCGCCTACCGGTTCGGCATGCCGGCCGACGAGGCCCGCCGGGCCAACGTCGACAGCGTCCGCGCGGTCGTCGCCTTCGCGGCGCGGCTGCCACGCCTGCGCCGCCTCGTCCACGTCTCGGGGTATCGCGTGGGCGGGCAGGACCCCCGTCCCTGGAGCGAGGAGCAGCGGCGGAAGGCCTACCGGGCCCTCGGCGCGTACGAGGCGTCCAAGGTGGAGGCGGACGCCGTCTTCCGGTCCGAGGCGGAGCGGCTGGACGTGCCCTGGTCGGTGGTCAACCCGGCCAGCGTGATCGGCGACAGCGTCACCGGCGAGGCCGGCCAGTACCTCGGGCTCGCGTCGACCCTGCGCGACCTCTGGCAGGGCGCTCTCGCGGCGGTCCCGGGGAACGCGCGGACGTTCGTCCCCGTGGTCGCGGTCGACCACCTCGCCCGGTTCATGACCCTGCTGCCGATGGACGAGACCACCGAGCGCGCGTCCTACTGGCTGCTGGACGACGACACGCCCGCGCTGCCCGGCCTGATCGGGCTCGTCGCGGAGCACTACCGGGTCAGGGCGCCCCGCCTGCGGGTTCCGGTGCCCCTGGTGAAGCGCCTGCCCCGCAGGCTCACGAACGCCGATCCGGAGACGCTGACGTTCCTGTCGGCCGACCGCTATCCCACCGGCCCGGCGCGTGCCGTCGCGGCCCGCCACGCGCTGACCATGCCGGACACCGTCACGACGATCCGCCGCTGGGCCGACCACCTGGCGGCGCACCGCTTCGGGGAGGCCCCCGACGGTGACAGGCGGTTCACCGACGTGGGCGGGGTGCGGACGTTCGAGCTCGGCGAGCAGGGCGCGCCCGCGGTGGTGCTGCCGGGACTGCCGGTCAACGCCGACACCTGGGCGCCGGTCGTCACACTGATGGGCCGCGCCCGTGCCGCCGACCTGCCGGGGCTGGGGATGAGCACGGGAGGTCGCGACGACTGGGCGGCCTGGCTGGCCGCGCTCGTGACCGGGACCGGCGCGCGTCACCTGGTCGGTCACTCCATCGGGACGGCGGCCGCCGTGGAGGCCGCGGCCGCCCAACCCGGCGCGGTGGACCGGCTCACGCTCGTCGCGCCGTTCTTCCTCCAGCCTCGACCCGCTCCCACCCCACGGCTCGTGGCCCAGGCGTACCTGCGCGGGGTATCCGCCCGGGCCCTGGCCCGGCGGCTCACCGGAGATCCGGCGCACGCGGACGCCCTCGAATCGAGCGTGGCGGATCTGCGCCGCGGCACCGCCGGCGCCGTCGCCCGGCTGCTGACCGCGGCGGCGGCGCGGGGGTGGCGGACGAGCCTGCGGGCCGCGCTGGCGCGTTACCCGGGAGACGTGCACGTCGTCGTGGGCTCCCGCGACCCGCTCGCCCCGGAGGGACTGGCTCTCGTGGACACGCTGCCCCGGGTCACCGTGACGGTGATCCCGGGCGCGGGCCACCACCCCCAGTTGACGCACCCGGAGAGGGTCGCCGAAGCCCTCGGCGCGGACGGCCCCTCCCCGGGCGCGCGAGCCGGTCAGCCCTTCAGGCCGCTCAGCACGATCCCGCGGGTGAAGTAGCGCTGGAAGGCGAGGAAGAAGGCGATCGACGGCAGGGAGGCGAGCAGGCCGCCCGCCATGATCGCCCCCTGGTGCTGCGCGCCCGCGAAATACGAGTTGAGGCGGGCGAGCGCGACCGGGATGTTCGCCATCTCGTCGCTCTGCACGATGATCAGCGGCCAGAGGAAGTTGTTCCATTCGGCGAGCACGATGAAGATCGACATCGCGGCGAGGGCCGGGCGCAGCAGCGGCAGCACGATCCGCCACCAGATGCGCCACTCCCCGGCGCCGTCGACCCGGGCGGCCTGGATGAGCTCGTCCGGGATCGAGTGGAGGAACTGCACGAGGAAGAACAGCACGAAGGCCTTGGCCAGCGCCGGGATGATGTAGCCCTGGTAGGTGTCCAGCCAGCCCAGGTTCCGCATGATCACGTAGTTCGGCACCAGGGTGGTCTGCCAGGGCACCATCATCGAGGCGACGATCAGCACGAAGATCAGCCGCCGCCCCGGCACCCGGTGCTTGGTGATCACGTACGCCGCCAGCGAGGCGATCAGCAGCGACCCGACCGTGATCGCGACGGTGATCACCAGGCTGTTGAACATGAAGCGGCCGAACCCGAAGTCCACTTGGAACCGCTGGAAGATGCCCTGGAGGTGACCGGGGTTCACCCGGGTGGGGGAGTAGCCGGGGTCGTAGAAGTTGCTCAGCGTCGCGTGTTCGGGCACGAACGACGGCGGTTGCCGGTTCAGCTCCGTCACCGGTTTGAACACCGTGATCAGCATCCAGTAGAACGGCGCGATCATGGTGAGCGACAGCAGGTAGAACGGCAGGCGCAGCAGGTGTCCTCGCCAGGTCGTGCGCGGCCCGGCGGCGGGCGCCCGCCGCGGTGGGGCGGCCGGGCCGGCGGCGATCGGCGTGGTCGTGGGGGCGGCGGCCATCACAGCTCCTTCAGGGCGCGGCCGATGCGGAGGTTGACCATGCTCAGGGCGAAGATGATCAGGAAGAGCACCCACGCGATCGCCGAGGCGTAGCCGAGTTTGAAGTGCGTGAAGCCCTGGTCGTAGAGGTAGGGCACGATCATCAGGCCGGAGTCGAGCACGCCGCCGATGTTGTTGGTGCCCCGGAACACGATGTAGACGGCTTCAAAGACCTGGAAGGCCCCGATGAGGCCGGTCACCACCACGTACGTGGTGACCGGGCGCAGCAGCGGCAGCGTCACGCGGCGGAACTGCTGCCAGGTGCCGGCGCCGTCGATGCGGGCCGCCTCGTAGTACTCCTGCGGGATCGTGTTGAGCCCGGCGACGTACAGGACCATCCCGTAGCCCATCCCGCCCCACACCGACATGAGCACGAGGATCGGGATCGTGAGCCCGGGGGTGGCCAGCCACTCGACGGCCCTGCCGCCGAACCAGGTCACGACGGTGTTGGCCAGGCCGAAGTCGCCCGGAGCGAAGATCCACTTCCAGAGCAGCATGAGCGCGATCGACGAGGTCACCGAGGGCAGGAAGAAGATCGTCCGCATGATGCGGTGCGGCCAGCTCGACCCGCTGAACGCCAGCGCGAGGCCGAGCGACAGCAGCGTGCCGATCCCGATGGACGCCACGACGTAGAGGAACGTGTTGCCGAGGGCGTGCCGGAACCGGTCGTCGTCGAACAGCAGATGCCGGAAGTTGTCCAGCCCCTCGAACTCCGGGGCGTTCACCCCGTCGAACTTCGTGAAGCTGAGGTAGAGCGAGTTGGCCAGCGGCCAGACCAGGAAACCGGCGAACAGGCCGAGGAACGGCAGCAGCATCAGATAGGAGGTGCCGTAGCGGCGCCATCGTCGCCGGGGCGCGGCGGCGTGAATTGCCATGTCGTCTCCAGTCGAAGGGAAGCCGAGGACGGACCCGGGCCGGTGAGAGGTCAGGTGTCACCGGCCCGGGCCTTGATGGGGGACGGGTGCCGCGGCCGGTGAGGGGTCAGGCGTCACCGGCGAGCCACGGCCGTCCCGGCTATCCGGCGTTGCGCTCCATGACCTTGGCGGCCTCGGCCAGGGCCGTCTTCACGTCGGCCTTGCCGAGGATCGCGGCCTGGAACTGCTTGGCCACGTCGGACGCGCTCTCGTCCCAGCCGGGACATCCGGGCGCCGCCGCGCCGGTCTTGATGATCTCGGCGAACACCGCCGAGTGCTCCGGCGTGAACGGCGAGTCGGCGACCTTGTCCGGGCGGGGCGGGATGTAGGCGATGTTGCGGGCCTTCGACTCCGCCGCCACCGCGTCGACGGCCTCATCGGTGTAGAGGAACTTGACGAAGTCCGCCGCCTGCTGGATGTGCTCGCTGTAGGAGGTGACCCCGACGGCCCGTCCGCCGATGAAGGTCGTGGGCGCCGCCGGACCGGCCGGCAGCGGGGCGATCGCCCACTTGCCCTTCAGTTCCGGCTTGCTGGTGTCGATGCCGAGGGCGTTCCAGTTGCCGCCGTAGACCATCGCGGTGCCCGTGCCCAGCGCGTCCGGGGTCGCCACCGTGTCGGTCGGCGCGCCGTGCCTGCGGTGCAGGTCGATCCAGTACGACAGCGCCCGCTCGGCCTGCGGGGTGTTCAGCGATGGTTTGCAGTCCGGTGTGTAGAAGGTGCCGCCCGCCTGGTAGAGGAAGTTGAAGTAGCCGATCCAGTCGAGGTTGCCCCAGTCGATGCCGAACGGCGTCTTCACCCCGGACTTCTTGAGTTTCCCGATGTCGGCGGTCAGTTCCTCCCAGGTCTTGGGCGGCTCCTTGATGCCGGCCTTGTCGAGCAGGTCGGTGCGGTAGTAGAGCGCCTCGGTGGACATGTCGAGCGGGATGCCGTAGATGGTGCCGTCGGGGGAGACGGCCGACTTCCACTGGGCGGGCTGCGCCTGGGCCCGGAGCTGCTCGACGCCGTACTTGCGCAGGTCCACCATGCCACCGCGCAGGCCGAACTGGATGGTCCAGGTCATGCCGCCGGAGATGATGTCGGGCCCGCTGCGGCTGGTCGAGGCCGCGAGCAGCTTGGCGTACGCGTCGTCCCAGGCGAGCGTCTGCACCTTGATCGTCACGTTGGGGTGCGTCTTCGAATACAGGTCGGCGGCCTTCTGGAAGGCCGCGCTCTCGTCGTCGCCCCCGGTGGACCACCAGGTGATCGCGGCGGGGGCGCCGGCGTCCGCCTGCTTGGTCTCCGACGTGCCGCTGGTCGCGCAGCCCGCGCCGAGCGCGGCGATCAGGGCGGCGCAGGTGGCCGCCGTCGTTCGTCGCATGGACGTCTCCGATCTCTACGGAAAGTGATCGACTGACATGTCGTGCCCCCCGAAAGGCGGACCGCGAGGCAGCGCCGGCGCGGCCGAACCTCCCACGCTTCGAATTCGTGCAGAGTCCAGCACTAAACCGGATTAGTTTCAAGAGGGCGTTTCATCCTGTCAACGCGGAGGTAATGCCCTCCCGAGCGTCATTCCGCAGGTCACCGGCAGGGAGGGTCTGGAGCTGAATCCCGGCGGACGGGCCTTAACCGGGTCAGAAGTCTGAAACAAGGCGTTTGTGTAACCTTGCGGCGTAACACGAGCCAGGCCCACCACCCACGGGAGTCCCCCATGTTCGTCGACATGCCTCTCGACCAGCTGCGCGCGTACCTGCCCGAGCGCCGGGAGCCCGCCGACTTCGACGCCTTCTGGGACCGCACGCTGGCCGAGGCCCGCGCGCACGACCTGAACCCCGTCTTCGAGCCGTACGAGGCGGACCTCGCGCTGATGGACGTGGCCGACGTGACGTTCGCCGGTTTCGGCGGGCATCCGATCAAGGGGTGGTTCCTCGCTCCCGCGGGGGCGTCCGGACCGCTGCCGTGCGTGGTGGAGTTCATCGGCTACGGCGGCGGCCGGGGCCGGCCGCACGACTGGCTGCTGTGGCCGTCCGCCGGATACGCGACGTTCGTGATGGACACCCGCGGGCAGGGCGGCACCTGGCGCTCCGGCGACACCCCGGACCCGGTCGGCGGCAACGGCGCGCAGATCCCCGGCAAGCTGACGCAGGGCGTGTTCGACCGGGACGGCTACTACTACCGGCGGCTCTACACCGACGTCGTGCGCGCGGTCGAGGCGGCCAGGTCGCACCCCCTCGTGGACGCCGGGCGCGTCGTGGTGACCGGCGGCAGCCAGGGCGGCGGCATGGCGCTCGCCGCCGCCGCCCTCGTGCCGGACCTCGCCTACGCGTTCGTCAACGTGCCGTTCATGTGCGACATCCGGCGCGCCGTCGAGATCACCGACGAGGAGCCGTACGCGGAGCTGGGCCGGTTCTGCGGGATCCACAGGACCCGGGTCGAGGAGATCTTCGCCACCCTCGACTACTTCGACGGCCTGCACTTCGCGGCGCGGGCCGCCACGCCCGCCCGGTTCTCCGTCGCCCTGCGCGACGGCGTCACCCCGGCCTCGACCGTGTTCGGGGCCTACAACCACTACGCCGGGCCCAAGGACATCACGGTCTGGCCGTTCAACGGGCACGAGGGCGGGGAGTCGCAGCAGGCGCTGGACCAGCTCAGGCTGGCCAGGAAGATTCTCGGCTGAGACGGATCTCGCAGGGTGGACGCGGGGCGCGGCGGTCCGCCCCCGCGACTACCCTGGGGCCGGATAACCTGGTTGCGCAGACCCACGACCCGAGAGAGACCATGAAGACCTTCGAAGAGCTGTACGCCGAGCTGGCAGAGAAGGCGCGCACCCGGCCCGCGGGGTCGGGCACCGTGGCCGCCCTGGACGCCGGCGTCCATGCCATCGGCAAGAAGGTCGTGGAGGAGGCCGCGGAGAGCTGGATGGCGGCCGAGCACGAGTCGGCGGACCGGGCGGCCGAGGAGATCTCCCAGCTGCTCTACCACGTCCAGGTGCTGATGCTGGCCCGCGGGATCGGGCTGGACGAGGTCTACAAGCATCTGTAGCCGCCGCGGCGGCCACAGATCGTCCATCGACCTCGTTCCGGCTGAAAGGATCTCCCACCCATGCTGCGCATCGCCGTACCGAACAAGGGCGCGCTCTCCGAGGCCGCCCAGACCATGCTGAAGGAGGCGGGCTACCGCCAGCGCAGGGACAGCAAGGAGCTCGTGGTCGTCGACTCCGACAACTCCTGCGAGCTGTTCTTCCTCCGCCCGCGCGACATCGCCGTGTACGTCGGCGAGGGCACCCTGGACGCCGGGATCACCGGGCGCGACATGCTCTTCGACTCCGGCGCCCCGGCCGAGGAGGTCATGCCGCTCGGCTTCGGCCGGTCGACGTTCCGCTTCGCCGCCACGCCGGGCGCCTACTCCGGCGTCGCCGGCCTGTCCGGCCTGCGCATCGCCACCTCGTACGCCGGGCTGCTCGGCAAGCACCTCGCCGACCAGGGCGTGGACGCCCGGGTCATCAAGCTCGACGGCGCGGTCGAGACGGCGATCAGGCTCGGCGTCGCGGACGCGATCGCGGACGTGGTGGAGACCGGCACGACGCTGCGCAACGTCGGCCTGGAGGTGTTCGGGGAGCCGATCGCGCACTCCGAGGCCATCTTGATCAAGCGGGCCGGCGCCCCGGAGGCGAACGGGTTCCAGCAGCTCATCCGCCGGTTGCAGGGCGTGCTCGTGGCCCGCGACTTCGTCATGATCGACTACGACATCCGGGCCGAGCGCATCGACGAGGCCATCGCCATCACCCCGGGCATGGAGGGGCCGACCGTCTCGCCGCTGCACCGCGAGGGCTGGGTCGCCGTGCGGGCGATGGTCCCCCGCAAGGGCCACCAGCAGGTGATGGACCAGCTCTGGGAGATCGGCGCCAAGGCCATCCTGGTCACCGCCATCTTCGCCTGCCGCCTCTGAATCCGGGTTCGCCGACCGCTGTCGCGGTGGGCGAGCCGTGTGTCAAGATCGCGTCATGACGCGATTACACCGTTTGCTGGTGCCGTTGATCTGCGCGCTCAGCCTCGCGGCGGCCGCGCCCGCCGTCGCGGCCGGGCGCACGGCGAGCGCGGGGACGTCGGCCGACGTCCCCGCGACGCAGCTCGACGCGATCCGCAGGCTCGACTTCATGGTCGGGCGCTGGGCCGGTTCGGGGTGGGTCGACACCGCCTCCGGCCGGCAGCAGTTCCTCCAGACCGAGAAGGTCGCCTACAAGGCGGGCGGCCAGGTGGTCACGGTGGAGGGCCAGGGCCGGGACAAGGCCGATCCGCGCCGGATCGTGGACACCGCGCTCGCGGTCGTCAGCTACGACGACCAGAGCGGGCAGTACCGCTGGGAGGCGTTCTCGCAGGGGCACGTCACCGCCACCGTCCCCGTGGTCGGCGACCGCTTCTTCCAGTGGAGCCTCCAGACCGCGGGCCCGACCGTCCGGTACACCCTGCGCTTCACGGGCAGGGACTGGCACGAGATCGGCGAATACACCCTCGACGGCGGCGCCACCTGGCGGCAGAACTTTCAGATGGACCTGCGCCGCGTGGCCTGACGACTGCGCGTCCTCCGTCCCGCGGGGAGGAGGGAGGACGCCGACGGACGTCAGGGTCCCGGCGCCGGCAGGCGTTCGATCGCGATCACGGCGGTGTCGTCGTCCAGCCGGCCCTCCACGTGCTGGAACAGGTGCTCGCAGAGCCGTTCGAGGAGGGTGCCGACGTCCTCGCCGGCCCGCTCGCCCAGGCGTGCGGGGAGGTCGAAGAACGCGCCGGCACGGTCGCGGGCCTCGATGACGCCGTCGGTGTAGAGCAGGAGGACGTCGCCGGGTTCGAAGGGGAAGGTCGCCGGCCGAGGTTCGGACGCCGCGAGCAGTTCGAGTCCCAACGGGGGAGCGACCTGATCCGGCTCCAGGGTCAGCACCCGGTTCCCGTGGAGGAGGAGCGGCGGCGGGTGACCACAGGTGATCACGCGTACCGTCGGCTCGGCGTCGGGAATCTCGGCGACGGCCGCGGTGACGAAGCATTCCTGGGCGTCCGTGTCGGTTACGGCGTGCTCGGTGAGGTTCTGGTGGATGCTGTTCTCCATCCGCGTCATCAGCTCCGGGAGGGTCGTGGGCCCGTGCGACGCCTCGCGGAAGGCGCAGAGGGACGCCGCGGCGTCGCTGATCGCGGACAGCCCCTTTCCGCGTACGTCTCCGATCAGCAGACGGGTGACGCCGTCGGCCCGGGCGGCCGCGTACAGATCGCCACCGATCCTCGCCTCCGCGGCCGCGGCCAGGTAGACCGATGCGATGCGCAGGGGGCCGACCGTCCGGGGCAGTGGCCGCAGCAGGACGCGCTGGGCGACCTCGGAGACCGACCGGACCTGGTGGAGCACGGCCCGATGCCGCTCGTGGACCACGCGGAAGACGACCACGACGGCCGACACGGCGAACAGGGCGAGCATCTCGACGTGGTGCTCGGGGCGTCCGAGGACGCCCTGTCCCAGACCGCCCACCACGTCGGCCGCCAGCGCCAGCGCTCCGATCGCCGCCGTGTATCCCGGACCGGCGAACGACGCGGTGAGCGCGGGCGCGACGACGAGCAGCGGCCCCAGGTGGACGCTGCGCGGCAGCGCGAGGTCGAGAGCCGTGATGACCACGATGAGCCCGAGCGGGATCACCACCAGGATGTGACTCACCTGGAGACACCGGCGGAGATCCCGGACGGTCGCCTTGAGGCGCACCTTTCCTGGTTATCACGCTATGGACACCGTCCGGCAGCCAGGGGCGGGCGCTGCGCAGCGGGAGGGGGAAGGCGATCGCGCCGGCGGGCGGCGGGATAGGCGCCGGGCGGATGACAAAAGTCATCGCGAAGGCCGGAGGCAGGGCACTGACGGCATACGGGTTCCGATTCCTACCGTGAAGCCCATGAACGCCATCGCCTTCACCGAGGTCACCAAGAGATACGGTGACGTGGTCGCGGTCGACGGAATCGACCTGGAGGTCCCGGCCGGCGCCACGGTGGCGCTGCTGGGGCCCAACGGGGCCGGCAAGTCCACCTCGATCACCATGCTGCTCGGCCTGCTGCGGCCCACGTCCGGCGAGATCCGGGTCTTCGGCGAGCCGCCGCGGACCGCCGTCGCCAACGGGGAGATCGGCGCGATGCTCCAGGAGGGCGCGCTGATCCCCGAGCTGAGCGTCGCCGAGACCGTGGACTTCGTCCGGCGGCTCCACCCCCGCCCGCTGCCGCTTGAGGAGATCCTCCGGCTCGCCGACCTGACCGAGATCGCCCGGCGGCGGGCCGACCGGTTGTCCGGCGGGCAGACCCAGCGGGTCCGGTTCGCGCTGGCCATCGCGGGCGGGCCGAAGCTCCTGCTGCTCGACGAGCCCACCGCGGCGATGGACGTCGAGTCCCGCCGCAGGTTCTGGGACAACATGCGGGCGTACGCGGCGAAGGGACGGACGATCCTGTTCGCCACCCACTATCTGGAGGAGGCCGACGAGAACGCCGACCGGGTCGTCGTGATCGCCCGCGGCCGGATCGTGGCCGACGGCAGCGCCGCCGGGATCAAGGCCGGCGTCGCCGGTCAGGCGGTGAGTTTCCTGCTGGGCGAACAGCCGGTCACCGGGCTCGACGCCCTCCCCGGGGCGACCGGCGTGGAGCTTCAGGGCGCCCGGGTCACGCTGCGCACGACCGACCTCGACGCCACCGTCGCCGCGCTGTACCGCAAGACCACCCTCGACATCCGCGATCTCCAGCTCCACGGGGCCGATCTGGAGGACGCCTTCCTCGCCCTGACCAAGGAGGCCTGACGATGCGGCACTACATCAAGGTCGAACTGCTCCGGATGCTGCGCAACAAGCGCTACGTCGTGTTCGTGGTCGCCTTCCCCGTCGGGTTCTACCTCCTCTACGCCAACCTCTGGGGGGCGGAGTCCGACCAGGCGACCGGGCTGCGGGGCAGCGTCATGCTGATGGTCTCGATGGCGGCGTACGGCGCGCTGGCCGCCGCCATGATGTCGACGGCCGTGCCCTGGTCGCAGGAGCGGCACAGCGGCTGGCTTCGGCAGCTCCAGATCACCCCGCTGCCCGGCCGGGCGATCATCTTGACGAAGCTGGTCTCCTCGCTGCTGCTGGTCCTGCCGTCGCTGGTGCTGGTCGGCCTGGCCGCGGTGCTGACCCAGCACGTGTCGCTGCCGCCGGCGCGGTGGGCGGCGCTGATCCTGGCGATGTGGGCCGGCACCATCCCCTTCGCGGCGCTCGGTCTGACGATCGGATCCCTGCTGCCGCCCGACACCGCGCAGCCCGTCGCGATGGTCGGCATGTTCGGGCTGGCCATGCTCGGCGGGCTCTGGCTCCCCGAGAGCATCATGCCCGCAGCCATGAGGAGCGTCGCCCACGTGACCCCGTCGTACGACTACGCGAGCATCGGGTGGCGGATCGCGGGGGGCGACGCCCCGGACCCGGCCCACGCGGCCGGCATCCTCGCCTGGGGAGTGGTGCTGGTGGCGCTGGCTCTCGTCGCCTACCGGCGGGCCACGACGCGTGCGTGACCGGACAGATCGCGGCGGCACGTGCATGATCGGACAGGGCGCCGCGACGTGCGCCTGATCCATCGGGCCCGGGAAGGGACATCGGGATGAGCCGGCTGGCCAGAGTGTTCACCTTCGGCGGAGCGGACCAGAGCCCTTCCCGGCCGAGGCGTCTCATCGGCATGTCGCTGGGCCTGATCTACCTCTTCTACCCGGTGGCCGAGGTGGTCGACGGCACGGTGAGCGGCACGCGGGCGGTCGTGCGGATGGTCGCGCTCGCGGTCTTCGTGACCGTCTACCTGACGATCGTGCTCGGGCCGCGCGACCTCGACCACCGCCCCCGGTGGATGATCCTCCTGCTCGGCCTCGCGACGGTGATGGGGGCCGTCTTCCCGGTGGTCTTCCACAGCCAGACCTGGCTGACCCTCCCGGTCTACCTGGTGGTCGTGTACGCGATGGCCTTGCCGCCCCGGCGTGCCCTGCTCGGCATCGGGGTCATGACGGTGGTCCTGGTGGCCGACGGCACCGTGATCGGCGCGGAGGACGGCCTGCTGTGGATGCTCGTGCTGCAGGACCTCACCCTCGGCGTGCTCTTCATGAGCGTCCGCAACACCCGAGTCCTCATCGACAAGCTCAGGGAGGCGCAGGCCGAGGTGGCCAGGCTGGCCGCCGCGGAGGAGCGGCTGCGAATCGCCCGCGACCTGCACGACCTGCTGGGACACAGCCTCTCGCTCATCGTGCTCAAGAGCGAACTGGCCCGCCGTCTGGGCGAGCAGGGTTCGCCGAGGGCGGCCGCCGAGGTGGCCGACATCGAGTCGGTCGCGCGGCAGGCGCTGGCCCAGGTGCGGGAGGCGGTCAGCGGATACCGCCGGCGCCGCCTGTCGGAGGAGATCGACGGCGCCAGGTCCGCGCTGGCCGCCGCCGGCGTCGCCCTCGCCGTGCGCACCCGCGGCACCCCGCTGCCCGAGGACCTCGACGGCCTGTTCGCCTGGGCCGTGCGCGAGGCGACCACCAACGTCGTGCGCCACTCCGGGGCCACCCGCTGCGAGATCGACCTGTCGTACGGCGAGGAGGGCGCGGTGCTGGAGATCGCCGACAACGGCCGCGGCGGGCCGTACGAGCCGGGCAACGGCCTGACCGGGCTCGGCGAGCGGGTGCGCGCGGCGGGCGGCGAGCTGGAAGCCGAGACCGGCAAGCGGGGGTTCCGGGTGCGGGTCGAGGTTCCGCCGTCCCCGGACCGGACGGCGGAGATGATCGCGGATAGGTTGGCCGAGTGATCAGGGTCGTGCTGGCGGAGGACCAGAGCATGGTGCGGGGAGCGCTCGCCTCCCTGCTCGGCCTGGAGCCCGACATCGAGGTGGTCGGAGAGGCGGCGAACGGGGACGAGGTGATCACCGTCGCCGAGGCGACCCGGCCGGACATCGCGCTGCTCGACATCGAGATGCCCGTCAGGGACGGCATCGCCGCCGCGGAGGAGCTGCGCCGCCGGGTCCCCGGATGCAAGGTGGTGATCCTCACGACCTTCGGCAGGCCCGGCTATCTGCGCCGCGCGATGGAGGCGGGGGCGGTGGCCTTCCTGGTGAAGGACAGCCCCGCGAGCGAGCTGGCCGCCGCGATCAGGCGGGTGCTGCGGGGCGAGCGCGTGATCGACCCCGGGCTGGCCGCCGCCGCGCTCAGCGCCGGGCCGAACCCGCTGTCACCGCGTGAGCGCGACGTGCTGTCCGCCGCGGCGGACGGCTCGACGATCGGCGACGTCGCCGCACGGCTGCACCTGTCGGAGGGCACGGTGCGCAACTACCTGTCTGCGGCGATCCACAAGACCGGGGCGCGCAACCGCATCGAGGCCGTGCGGAAGGCCCAGGCCCAGGGCTGGCTCTGACGCCCCCGCCGGGTCCGCGCGTCAGCGGGCGGGCCGCAGGTCGGCGGCGTGCCGCAGCAGGTCGCCGACCCGGACCACGCCCATGCACCTGCCGACCTCGTCGACCACCACGAGGTCGTCGTACACGCGGGCGTTGTCCCGCCCCGCCACCTGCATGGCCGCGATCACCGGGGTCGTCTTCGCCACGACCTTCGCGGTGTCCGCCAGGCGGCCGGCCGGCTTCTTCGCGTGCAGCGCGTGGCCGTACGCCCCGGCCATGAACAGCAGGAACCGGCTGCGGTCGATGCTGCCCTGGGGCCGCTGGTACTCGTCCACGAGGATCACGCTCGTGATCGAGGGCTCGGCGCTCAGCACGGCGACCACCTCCTCGGCGGTCGACTCGGCCGGCAACGTCACCGCGGGAAGCAGGAGCTCCTGCACCCGGGGACCCAGCGCGGCCGTGGGCGCGGCGGCCTCCGGCACCGGCAGCGGCACGTGGACGCGGTTGTACCCGTGGGAGGGCCGCCAGTCGGCCGGCGCGAGCAGAGGGCCCTGGGCGAGCCTGATGCCCCAGCCGCGTACCGCCGCCAGCTGCGTCTCGTCCCGTACGCCCGGGGCGAGCACGTGCGCGCCGACGCCGCGCGCCAGGCGGACCAGCGACTCCGCGAGCGCTCCGCGCCGGGGGTCGCGGGGCCCCCGCGCCACCAGGTCGGCGGACAGCGCGACCACGTACGGCGAGGCGTCGGCGAGCAGGTCGAGCGGCAGCGCCGCGGTGCCGAGCCCGGCGAACGCGATGAGGTAGCCCACCGCGCGCAGGCCGTCGATCCCGGACAGCAGGGCCGTGCGCTCCGCGGGCACCGGATCGCCCTCGATGGCGAGGATGACCTCGCGCGGGCGCCGGCCGCACATCCGCATGGCCTCGTGCAGCGGCGCGAGGCCGGCCGACCCCCCGGCCACGGCGGCGGCCGGGATCGGCAGGACCAGCGGCAGCAGGGCCTCCTCGCGGGCGGCGGCCAGCACCCCGTTCACCGTGGCCGCCACACCCGGGGCCGCGGGGGAGGCGCCCTCGGCGATCACCTCGACGGCCACCGCGCCGCCGGTGTCGAGGTCGACCACCGGGAGGAAGAGCGGGGCGGCGGGACGCCCGGCGGTGAACCCGGGCGCGTACGCGCGCTGGTCGTGCGGCAGGGGGGAGGCCGCGGGGGTGTACCTCCGCACGATGCTCGCCGGGTCGTGGTCCGGGGCGGTGTCCGCGGGGAACGGGGTCGCCGGGGCCGGGCCGGGCGCCGGGACGTGCTGCGGGGTCGCGGCGGACGGCGCCGCCGATGGTGAGGGGAGCGACACGATTGAATTGTGGGACTCCCGGCCCCGGACGTTGACGTTCGCAGGAGGAAATTCACCTATATTTCCCCGTTAGTTGGAGGGGATCCGGCAGACAACCGCACGAGTAGGCTGATCGGCCATGACGGCACGGCCCGCCGCCGGCGGCGGCAGGTGGACCACGGTCGCCCCCGAGCGGCTCGCGGGGTGGATCGCGCGCTTCGCCGAGCGGCACGGCCCGGTCGAGGCCGTGGTGCTGGCGGACGTGGTCCGTCTCGACGCCGCGGACGGCGCGGTCGCGGAGTGCCATGTGCCGTTCCCGCCGCTGCGGCCCCGCCCCGACGGTCCGGCCGGCGAAGGACACGAGGACGGGCTCCGTCTTCCCCCGCCCGCGGCGGCGCTGGTGGCCCACGTGTGCCGTGAGCGGACCGTCGGCGTGCTGCTGGCCCGGCTCGGCGGGTACGCCGCCGGTGTCTTCACCGGGGCCCGCCTCGTCGCCGGGAAGGCCGGCTCCCGCCAGGTCTACGGGCGCAGCGCGGCGGGCGGGTGGTCGCAGCAGCGCTTCGCCCGGCGCAGGGACAAGCAGTCGGCCGAGGCGCTGCGGGCCGCCGCCGACGTGGCCGTCCGGGTGCTCGTGCCGCGGCTCGGGGAGCTGGAGGCCGTCGTGCTCGGCGGGGACCGGCGCTCGATCGGCGAGATCAGGCGGGACCGGCGCCTCGCGCCGCTGTTCGCCCTGGAGACCGGGCCCTTCCTCACCGTTCCCGACCCCCGGCCGGCGGTCCTGGAGACCACGCCGGAGCAGTTCCGCGCCGTACGGATCCGCCTGGTCGACCCCTGACCGGCGGCGGGACGGGGTGGCCCGCGGTGCCCGTGGCGGCGGTGCGCGGGCGGCGGGCGGGCGGGGCGTGCGGCGCCCGCCGGGAGGCGGGTTTCGCCGCAGGCGGCCGTGGGGACGGCGGCATTACACTTGAGCCCATGCGCACTCCCGATTGATCGCTCCCGGCTGCCGATCCTGACCTCATCACCTACGGGAGTGTCCCCTTCATCATGATCATCGCTACCGACATCGAACTTCGCGCGGGCTCACGCCTGCTCATCGAGGGCGCCTCGTTCCGGGTGAACCCGGGCGACAAGATCGGTCTCGTGGGCCGCAACGGGGCCGGCAAGACCACTCTCACCAAGGTCCTGGCGGGAGAGGGCCTGCCCGCCGCGGGCACGGTCACGATCTCCGGCAGCGTCGGCTACCTGCCGCAGGACCCCCGCACCGGCGACCTGAGCGTGCTGGCGCGTGACCGCATCCTGTCGGCCCGCGGCCTCGACGAGGTGCTCCGCGAACTGCGCGAGGCCGAGGCCGGCATGGCCGCCGACGACCCGCGCGCACGCGACCGGGCGGTGCGCGCGTACGGCCGCCTGGAAGACCGACTGCACGTCCTCGGCGGCTACGCGGCGGAGTCGGAGGCGGCCTCCATCGCCTCCAGCCTCGGGCTGCCCGACCGCGTACTCGGCCAGCCGCTGCAGACCCTGTCCGGCGGTCAGCGGCGGCGGGTGGAACTGGCCCGCATTCTTTTCTCCGGAGCGGAGACTCTCCTGCTCGACGAGCCCACAAACCACCTCGATGCGGACTCGATCGGCTGGCTTCGTGATTTTTTGCGGTCGCACCAGGGCGGCTTGGTGATCATCAGCCACGACGTAAACCTTCTTGAGGCGACGGTAAACCGTGTGCTCCACCTCGACGCCAACCGCTGTGTGATCGACACCTACAACGTCGGCTGGAAGGCCTACCTCGCCCAGCGGGAGACCGACGAGAAGCGGCGCAAGCGCGAGCGGGCCAACGCCGAGCGGCAGGCGTCCGCCCTGCTGTCCCAGGCCGACCGCATGCGGGCGAAGGCCACCAAGGCCAAGGCGGCCCAGGACATGGAGCGGCGCGCCCGGCGGCTGCTGTCGGGCGTCGAGGGCGAGCGCCGCTCCGACCGCGTCGCCAAGCTCCGCTTCCCCGACCCGGCGCCCTGCGGGAAGACCCCGCTGACGGCCCGCGGCCTGTCCAAGTCGTACGGCTCGCTGGAGGTGTTCACCGACGTAGACGCGGCGGTCGACCGGGGCTCGCGGATCGTCATCCTCGGCCTGAACGGCGCGGGCAAGACCACCCTGCTCCGCCTGCTCGGCGGCATCGAGAAGCCCGACACCGGCGAGGTCACGCCCGGCCACGGGCTCAAGATCGGCTACTACGCGCAGGAGCATGAGACGCTCGATCCCGGGCGCACGGTCCTGGAGAACATGCGGTCGGCCGGACCCGACCTGGCCGACGTCGACCTGCGCAAGGTGCTGGGGTCGTTCCTGTTCACCGGCGACGACGTGGACAAGCCCGCGGGGGTCCTGTCCGGCGGCGAGAAGACCCGTCTCGCCCTCGCGACGCTGGTGCTGTCGAGCGCCAACGTGCTGCTGCTCGACGAGCCCACCAACAACCTCGATCCGGCCTCCCGTGATCAGGTGCTGGCCGCCCTCGGCTCCTACACGGGCGCGATTGTGCTGGTCACGCACGACGAGGGCGCCGTCGAGGCGCTGAAGCCGGATAGGGTGATTCTGTTGCCAGACGGAGTCGAGGACGCATGGAGCGACGAATTTTCCGATCTTGTGGCGCTTGCCTGATCTTAATTTGAGCGGGTAGGGATCTTTTCCCGCGGAGTAGGTAGCCGATCCCGTCGAAATGACTGATCATGGGCTGAAGTAACGCTGCGGAAGTCTGGCACTACAGGAGGTACTCGTGGCCGAGACTCTGAAGAAGGGCACCCGGGTGACCGGGGCCGACCGGGAAAAACTGGCCGCCGATCTCAAGAAGCGCTATTCCGCGGGTGAGAGCATCCGCGCGCTGGCTGCTTCCACCGGCCGGTCGTACGGGTTCATCCACCGCATCCTGAGCGAGTCCGGGGTGACTCTGCGCGGGCGCGGCGGCGCGACCCGGGGCAAGTCCAAGCGCTAAAGATCCACCTCAAGACGCGCGACCGCAGCCGCTCGTTCCTGCAGGAGGAGCGGTCGCGTCCAACTCGCCAGAACGATGTTCGGTAAGCTCGGGCGCGACCGCGAGATGAACAGGAGGGCGGACGCCGGCACGGACGGTGCGCCGCACCGGACCGGCCGTGCGAGGCGACGTCACTCCGCACAGGACGCAGGAGCAGGGCATGGCGGAAGCGGCAATGGGGGGGAATCCGGAGCACGTCCCCGGGACGGGCGGCGGCTCCGATGTGTCGATGATCTCGGCGGCCGTGCCGGCCGAGGTCGGACTGCGTTTCGAGGTGGACGGCGAGATCGCGACCGTCACTTTGGACCGGCCGGACAAGCGCAACGCGCAGACGTTCGCCACCTGGTCGGCCCTGGCCCGGATCGGGGAGACCCTTCCGGAGCAGGTGAGAGTGGTCGTGGTCAGAGGCGAGGGGCCGTCCTTCTCAGCCGGGATCGACCTGCGCATGTTCACGCCGGAGGGAGTGCCCGGACAGGGGTCGTTCGCGAGCGCCGCCGCGCTCGGCGACACCGAGTTCGAGCAGCGGATCGCGGAGGCACAGAAGGGCTTCCTGTGGCTGCGCAGGCCGGAGATCGTGTCGATCGCGGCCGTACAGGGCCACGCGATCGGGGCGGGCTTCCAGCTCGCGCTCGCGTGTGACCTGCGAGTCGTCGCGGACGACGTGAAGTTCTGCATGAAAGAGCCCGCGCTGGGGCTGGTTCCCGACCTGACCGGGACCAAGCCCCTGACCGACATCGTGGGCGTTCCCCGGGCCGTGGAGATGTGCCTGACCGCGCGTACCGTGGGGGCCGCCGAGGCCGTACGGCTCGGCCTGGCCGAGATCGCGGTGCCCGTGTCCGAGCTGGCCCAGGCCGTGGACGACCTGGCCGCCGCGCTGCTGTCCACCGACCGCGCCGCCGCGGCCGCCACCAAGAGGCTGCTGCAGGCCGCGCCGGGCCGCACGCTGGAGGAGCAGGCCGCCGCCGAGCGGGCCGAGCAGGTCGCGCGCATCCGTGCGCTCGTCGGGGGCGCCTCCGCCCCGAACTGAGGGGCGATGTCCGTTCCGGGCCGATGGGCGACGTCCATTCCGGACCGACGGGCGGTGTCCGCCTCGCGTCCACGGGCAGTGTTCGCGTGAAGGGACGGAGCGGCGTCCGGGTGGGATTCACGGACGCTGTTCGCTTCGAGCTGACGGGGGAATCGGGGGAGGCCTCCCACCGCTGCACGGCTGGGAGGATGTACGGCATATGTCGATGATGAACGGGGGCTACGGCTTCCAGGTGATGCGGTCCTTACGGCGTGACAGCTCCGTGACGAAGGAGCGGCTCGCGCCGGGGACCGTCCGGCGCATCGCCGGCTACGCCGGGCCGTTCCGCAGGCAGATCGCCGGTTTCCTGGCGCTGGTCGTGGTCGACGCGGTCATCGTGGTCGCCAACCCGCTGCTGATGAAGGCGATCATCGACTACGGGATCACCCCCAAGCGGGTCGACGTGGTGGTGTGGCTCGCCGTGGCGATCGGGGCGCTCGCGGTGCTGGACGCCGGGCTCGGCCTGCTCCAGCGGTGGTACTCCGCCCGCATCGGCGAGGGCCTGATCTACAACCTGCGCACCGAGGTCTTCGACCACGTGCAGCGCATGCCGGTCGCGTTCTTCATGCGCGCCCAGACCGGCGCGCTGGTCTCCCGGCTGAACACCGACGTCATCGGGGCGCAGCGGGCTCTCACCAGCACGCTGTCGTCGGTGGTGTCCAACGTCATCAGCCTGGTCATGGTGCTCGGCACCATGCTCGTGCTGTCGTGGCAGGTCACGCTGGTCGCGCTGGTCCTGCTGCCGATTTTCATCTTCCCGGCCAAGTGGGTCGGCCGCCGGATGTCCGCGCTGACCCGCGAGCAGATGCAGCTCGACGCCGAGATGAGCTCGGTGATGACCGAGCGGTTCAACGTGGCCGGGGCCATGGTCGCCAAGCTGTACGGCAGGCCGGACGACGAGGCGTCCCACTTCGCGGAGCGCGCGGGCCGGGTCCGCGACGTCGGTGTGATCGTCGCCATGTACGGCGCGGTGTTCCGCATCGCGCTCGGCCTGGTCGCCGCGCTGGCGACCGCGCTGGTCTACGGCCTCGGCGGCGTGCTCGCGATCTCCGGGGCCTTCGCGCTCGGCACCCTGGTCGCCCAGTCGTCCCTGCTCATGCGCCTGTACGGCCCGCTGACCAGCCTGTCGAACGTGCACGTGGACGTGATGACCGCGCTGGTGAGCTTCGACCGGGTCTTCGAGGTGCTCGACCTCAAGCCCATGGTGGCGGAGAAGCCGGACGCCCGGCCGATTCCCGAGGGGCCGGTCACGATCGAGTTCGACGACGTCCGCTTCCGTTACCCGGCCGCCTCCGACGTGTCGCTGGCGTCGCTGGAGTCGGTGGCCCGCCCGGACACCGGGCCCTCGCAGGAGGTGCTCAAGGGCGTGTCCTTCACCGCGCATCCGGGCGAGCTGGTGGCGCTCGTCGGCCATTCGGGCGCGGGCAAGACGACCATCACCCAGCTCGTGTCCCGGTTGTACGACGTGGACGAGGGGACCGTCCGCATCAACGGGGTGGACGTCCGCGACGCCACCCTCGACGGCATCAGGGACACGGTCGGCGTCGTCATGCAGGACGCCCACCTGTTCCACGACACGATCGGCAACAACCTCCGCTACGCCCGTCCCGAGGCGACCGACGAGGAGGTCTGGGAGGCGCTGCGCGCGGCCCAGATCGCCGACCTGGTGAAGAACCTGCCCGAGGAGCTGGAGACGGTCGTCGGCGACCGCGGCTACCGGTTGTCGGGAGGGGAGAAGCAGCGCATCGCGCTGGCCCGGCTCCTGCTGAAGGCGCCGCGCGTGGTGGTGCTCGACGAGGCCACCGCGCACCTGGACTCCGAGTCCGAGGCCGCGGTGCAGCAGGCGCTGAAGACCGCCCTGCGGGGCAGGACGTCGCTGGTGATCGCCCACCGGCTGTCGACCATCCGCGAGGCCGACACGATCCTGGTGGTCGAGGACGGCCGGGTCGCCGAACGCGGGCGGCACGAGGAGCTGCTGGAGCGGGGCGGCGCCTACGCCGAGCTGTACCGCACCCAGTTCACCGGTTCGGAGCCGGGCGGGTCCTGAGCCGGCCCTCAGCGGTAGCCGAGGCGGGTGAGCTCATCCCTGGCCACCTTCTCCACCAGTTCGGCGTCCTCGGCCGACAGCCGCCGGCGCCAGCTCCCCGGCCTGGGGATGCGCGTGCCGTACAACGCGATCGTGGAGACCTTGGCCTCGAGGAAGGACGACACCGCGTCGATGGCCTCTCCCGGGGAGGCCACCACGTCCTCGTACCGCAGGGTGAGCAGGTGCTCGGCGGGCAGTTCGCGGCGCAGGGCCGCGCTGAGCCGTACGGCGCCGCGCCAGCGCAGGGCGCACTTGCCCGCGGGCGGCATCCCGGCCCAGCGCTCGCGGTGCTCGGCCGAGCGCACGCCGAGGAACGGGTTGGGAAACTCGGCGTCCTCGCTCAGCATGTGGGGCTTGACCCAGGTCATGCAGGCGGGGTCGGCCAGCATGTCGGCGACGACGTCACGGCCGTCCCGGATGATCTGGACGAACCGGGCGTCGGGGAACGCCCGCAGCAGCACCGGCGCGCTGTAGAGCAGATCGGGGCTGGCGTCGCCGAACCGGGACAGCGTGCCCGGCCCTACGCACGGCCCCGCGCCGACGATGCCGCCCGCCTCCCGGCAGGCGGACGTGCACTCCGCGCACGCCGCCGGGACCACCTGCCAGGCCTCCGCCAGCACGTCGCGCAGCACCTGCGGCGCGCCGCCGCTGCGGGCGATCGACGGTCTCCTGGCGAAGGCGTAGACGACCCGGGCCACCGGGCCCCTGCCCATCGTGACGTGGAAGCCGGGCGAGCGCTTGAGCGCACGGCCCAGCAGGTCCGCGCCGGAGTGCGGCGCCGCGACAACGAACACCGGACGGCGGACCTTGACACCGTTGACCACGAGGATGTGCGTCGGAGGTCGCATAGATACCGCTAAGTCTGACACCCTTTGAAGGGTGAGCGAGCGCTTCCCGGGCGGGGCGGGCGGTGACGCCTCGGTAACGGTCCCGGGCCTGCCCCGGCGGCTGCGGCCCGGTGACACGGTCGCGCTGGTCGCGCCGGCCGGCCCGGTGGATCCCGTACGGCTGGAGCGCGGCACCGAGGTCCTGACCGGGCTCGGGCTGCGGGTCGTGCACGGGGCGTCGATCCTCGCGCGGGAGGGCTACCTCGCCGGGTCCGACGCGGCACGGGCGGCCGACCTGCGGGACGCCTGGTGCGATCCCGGGGTGGCGGCGGTCGTCTGCGCCAGAGGCGGCTACGGCACCACCCGGCTGCTCGGGCTGCTCGACTGGGACGCCATGGCGGCGGCCGGGCCGAAGATCCTGCTCGGGTCGAGCGACATCACCGCGCTGCACCGGGCCTTCGCCGACCGGCTCGGCCTGGCGACGCTGTTCGGGCCGATGCCCGCGACGGCGGCGATCGGCGGCGCGGAGGGGCCCGAGCCGGTCACCTTCGCCCACCTGCGGGAGGCGCTGTTCGAGGGCGGCACTCCCGCGCCGATCAGGGGTGACCGGGTGATCGTGCCCGGCCGGGCCGAGGGCCCGCTCACCGGCGGTAACCTCGCACTGCTCGCCGCCCTGTGCGGCACGCCGTACGCGCTGCGCGCGCGGGGCCGTGTCGTGCTGCTGGAGGACGTCACGGAGGAGCCGTACCGGATCGACCGCATGGTGACGCAACTGCTGCAGGCGGGCTGTCTCGACGGCGCGGCGGGCATCGTGCTGGGATCGTGGGTGGAGTGCGGCGATCCGCTGCCCATGCTGGCCGAACGCCTGGCCCCGCTGGGTGTGCCGGTGCTGGCGGGGCTGCCTGTGGGCCATGGCACACCACAGTTGAGTGTGTGGTTGGAGACGAATGTGGCTATTGTTGCCGAATCGTGTTCTCTCCTGGGCATGTTCCGCGACTCGGACGCGGCAACCTGAGACCCGCCCCGGAGGCATCCGGGCGGTGGCGAAGGGATGGTGCGTTGGGACTCTTGCGGCGACTGCTCAGCCGGACGCGGCCGGACCATCCCGCCCCGAGAGCCGTCGAGGACGTCGATCTCGACTCGCTGCTGGCCCTGGTCGCCGAGACCATGGGCCACACCTGCGTGTTCGCGGCCGACGGAACGTCGCTGACGCTGACCTCGGCCGAGCGTGAGCGGGTGGTGAACCTCGTCGGCCTGCGCCGGGAGGCCGGTCGGCGTGCCCGCGAGGACTGGCCGATGCTGGTCTCCGAGCACCTGGCCCACGCCGTGTCCGGCGAGCCGTTCGACGCCTGCAACCTCACGCCGATCAGGCCGCTGCTGCGCACCCGGGTCCACGCCGCCGACGACCCCGCCTTCCCCGACCCCTCCCGGATCATCGGCCGTCACCTCAGCGCCGACCTCATCGAGGTGCTGACCATCGGCGCCCGGCCCGTACGCCCGGAGGAGGCCTTCTGCTGGCCGATCCCGCCGGCCGAGGCGCTCGACGTGGCCATCGGCAACGCCCTGACCGACGAGCGGCCCACCGTGTCGCGGCTCGACCTCGCCGGGACCGAGGTGTCACTGCTGACCGCGCCCAGCGCGGCGGCCCACCTGCGCCGCCTGACGGCGTACATGGAGGTGCCCGAGGACGGGATGCTCGCCGTGCTGCCGCACCGGGGCATGATCGCGGTGCATCCGGTGGCCGGCATCGGGGTGGTCCGCGCGATCGAGCGCCTGCGCATCTTCGCGCACCGTGAGCACGCCGGCCGGGCCGACGGGCTCAGCCCGCACGTGTACTGGTGGCGCCGGGGCAAGCTGACGCGCATCCAGGCCGACCTCATCAGCCACGACGGGCAGACCCGGCTGGTCGTCGCCCCGCCGCCCGAGTTCGCCCGGCTGCTCGCCCGCATCGCCGGCCAGGGGTAGCCCGCACCCGGGGCCGCGGTCAGGCCCTTCCCGTGCCCTGCCGGGTGTCCGGCGGGGCCGCGGGCCGGGCGAAGGCGGCGGCGGCCGCGTGCGCCTGACAGGCCGCCTCCTCGGCGGCCGTCCATCCGAACGTCTCCCGCAGCCCTTCGAACTCCCGGCGGAGCGTCGTGGCCGAGGTGGTGCGCGTGTCGGTGCTGATGGTGACGCTCAGGCCCGCCGCCAGGAGCGCGTGGGCCGGGTGGTCGGCCGGCCGGGCGACCGCGGCGGTCTGGACGTTGCTGGTGGGGCACATCTCCAGCGCGATCCGCTCGCGCCTGAGCCGGTCGAGCAGGGCGCGGTCGGCGGCGGACCGCACGCCGTGGCCGATGCGGCGCGCGCCGAGGACGTCGATCGCCTCCCAGACGCTCTCCGGTCCGGCCGCCTCGCCCGCGTGGACGGTGCAGGGCAGCCCCGCCGCGTGCGCGACGGCGAAGGCGGGCAGGTGCGGCGCGCCCGGATGCAGGCGTTCGTCGCCCGCCAGGTCGAGCCCGGCCACCTTGTCGCGGTGGCGCACCGCGGTCTCCGCGACGGCGAGGCTCTCGTCCGGCGTCTGATGCCGCAGGCAGCACAGCACCAGCCCGGTGCGCACCCCCGTGGCCGCCGCGCCGGAGGCCAGCCCGGCGGCGACCGCCTCCACCGCCTCGTCCAGGGTCAGGCCCCGGCGGCCGTGCAGTTGCGGGGCGAAACGCGCCTCCCCGTACAGCACGCCGTCCGCGTGCCAGTCCTCGACGAGCTCGTGCGCCGCGCGTCGCAGGGCGTCCGGCGTCTGGAGGACGCGCAGCGGAAGGTCGAGGAAGGTGAGGAACCGGGCCAGGCTGCCGCACCGGGCGGGCGCGGTCACGAGCGTGTGCGCGGGCCGCGTCAGCGTGATGCCCTGAGCTCTCGCGAGCTCCGCGACGGTCGCGGGGCGGACCGAGCCGTCGAGATGGCAGTGCAGCTCGACGCGCCCCTCCGGCCGCCGGGCGGACGATGTGATCGTCATGCGGCCCGGCCCGTTCCGGCGCACGTGGTGAACAGCAGGTCCTTGAAACCGGCCTCGTCGACGTGGCGCACCATGGTCAGATTGGGCTCACGGGCCGCCCGGCGGCGGTCGACGATCGTCTGACCCCGCGTCTCGTCGCCGAGGGCGACCGTCACGTGGGCCCGCTCCTGTCCGACGATCAGGCCGGGCCGCAGCGCCACGGCCATCGCGACCGGGTCGGGCAGGTCGTACCCGGCCAGGCCGGTGACCTCGCTCGCCCATTCGGCGACCGTCCGGTTGATCCGATGGGCGAAGGCGGCGAGGGGAGTGCCGAGCCCTTCGAGACGCCGCTGGTCCTCCGGCGTCATGACGGCGTACGTGCGGGAGACGTCCCAGCCGACCCAGGTGACCGTCTCCGGGCGCGCCGCCCGCAGCACCACGCCGGCCGCCTCGGGATCCGCCCACACGTTGAACTCGGCGGTGGCGGTGACGTTGCCGTGGGCGTCCGCCGCGCCCGCCATGCAGTACACGTGCCGGAAGCGGCCGAGCAGGCCGGGCTCCCGCAGGAGGGCGGCGGCGAGGTTGGTCAGCGGGCCCAGGGTGACCAGGGTCAGCTCGCCGGGGAACCGCCGGGCGTAGGACATCAGGACGTCGGCCGCGTGCCCCGGCTCGGGACCGCGCCGCGGGCCGGGCAGGCCGAGGTCGCCCATGCCGTCCTGCCCGTGCACGTGCTGCGCGGTGGACAGGGGTCTCAGCAACGGGCGGTCGCACCCTTCGTGGACGGGGACGCCGGTCGCTCCCGCGACCTCCAGGGAGATCAGCGCGTTGCGCGTGGCCGTCGGCAGCGGGACGTTGCCGGCCACGGTGGTGACGGCCCGCACGTCGCCCAGGCCGCTGGCGGCCGCCAGCAGCAGGGCCACGGCGTCGTCGGACCCGGTGTCGGTGTCGATCAGGAGGGGGATCGGAGGCATGCGGGGACCTTCTTCGCGGGGGAGTGACGGGACGGGCATGGGGACGAGGCGGGGGAGCCGACAGGGTGCGAACGGGTTCGCGTGGCAGTTCTAATCGTTTAGATGAGAAGATGCAAGCCGTACGGAGGAAAGGAGCCCCCATGGCCGTCACGCTCGCGGACGTGGCCCGCCGGTCCGGCACGTCCACGGCGGTGGTCAGCTACGTGATGAACAACGGCCCGCGCCCGGTGGCCCCGGCCACGAGGGAGCGGGTCCTCGCCGCGGCCGCCGAGCTGGGCTACCGCCCCAACCGCATCGCCCGGGCGCTGCGGGCCGGCACCACCGGGGTCGTCGGCCTGGTCCTGGCCGACGCGTCCAACCCCTACTTCGCCGCCCTCGCGCGCAGCGTCGAGCGTGCGCTGGAGCGGCGGGACACGCTGATGATGACGGGCAACGCGGGCTACCTCCCCGATCGGCAGCGGCTTTTGGCCGAGCGGTTCCTCGCGGCGCAGGTCGACGGCCTGGTCGTGGTCTCCGCCGACGGCGGCGCCGACGTCGCGGCCCTGGCGGTGGCGGCGGGCGTGCCGTCGGTCTACGTCCACCACCGGCCGGGGCCGGGCCGCGTGCCGCTCGTGTCCGCCGACAACGACGCCGCGGTCCGCGCGGCCGTCGAGCACCTGCGGGGCCACGGGCACCGGCGCATCGCCTTCCTGGCCGGGCCGCACGACGCCGGCCCGGTCGCCGAGCGCCGGGACGCCTGGCACCGCGCCGTCTCCGCCGGCGATCTCGAACCCCTGCTGCTGCGCTGCGAGTATTCACGGGAGGCGGCGGCGCGGCTGACCGTGCGGCTGATCGCCGAGGGGGCGATGCCGCACGCCATGGTCGCGGCGACCGACGAACAGGCCATGGGCGTCCTCGCGGGCGCGTCGGCCGCCGGGCTGCCCGTTCCGGGCGGGCTCGCCCTCATGAGCTGCGACGGGACTCCCGACAGCGCCTACACCGCCCCCACGCTCAGCGTCACCGAGCAACCGCTGGACGCCATGGCCGAGCGGGCGGTCGCGCTGCTCCTCGACGGCGCGCCCGAGTCCGCCGCCCCCGCCGCGCGTCTGGTGCCGCGCCGCAGCTGCGGCTGCGAGGGGTGACCTCGCGCGGAAAACCGCGTGCGGGGGGCACGCCCGCCGGGTGAGACTGGCCGGCATGACGACCGTGCCCTTCGACCGCAGGCCGTACGCCGGAGCGGAGGATCTGCGGGAGATGCAGGATCTCGCCGAGCGGCTGTGGACGCCCGGGGCGACCTGGCACGTCGGCGACCTGGCGTGGGAACGCTTCCAGCACCCGGGCGGGGAACACGAGTGGGCGGCCATGCTCTGGGACGTGGACTGCGGGACCGCGGCCTGGGGATGGGCCGATGCCGGGCACCTGAGCCTGCTGGCCGATCCCGCGCACGCCCTCCTGGCCGACGAGGTCCTGGACTGGTTCGCCGCGCGGGTGCCGGACCCGGCCCGTACGGTCACGGTCTCCAGCGCGGAGACGCACCTGTTCCCCGCGCTCGGCCGGCACGGCTATCGGCGTACGGACGAGGGGCCCTTCTTCCTGCACATGGTCATGGACCTGGATCACGGCCTGCCCGAGCCGATCCCGCCCGCCGGATACCGCCTGCGTGCGGTGGGCGACGGTGACGTCGCCGCCCGGGTCGCGGCGCACCGGGCGGCCTTCCACCCGTCCCGGGTGACCGTGGAGAGCTACCAGGCGGTGCGCCGGGCCTGGCCGTACCGGCCGGACCTCGACTGGGTCGCCGAGGCGCCGGACGGGAGCGCCGCGGCGTTCTGCCTGGTCTGGCTGGACGAGGCCAACCGGGCCGCCCGGATCGAACCGGCGGGCACCGTGCCGGGTCACCGCCGGCGCGGGCTCGCGCGGGCCGTCTGCCTGGCCGCGCTGCACGCGGCGCGGCGGGCGGGTGCGCGGCGGGCGGTGGTGAGCCCGCGCGGCGACGACGCCCACCCCGTGCCCGCCCGGCTTTACCGATCGCTCGGATTCCGCGCCTGCGCCAGGAGTCTGGGCCACCGCGCCGCGCTCAGCGGCTGAGAGCCAGAGCGGTGCGGATCAGGTGGATGTGGGTGAATGCTTGGGGGAAGTTGCCGAGTTGGCGTCCTGTTCTGGGGTCGTATTCCTCGGCGAGGAGGCCGACGTCGTTGGTGA